>NZ_JBBVMF010000021.1:0-87184 GCF_038150125.1 Rhodohalobacter sp. 8-1
CCGAAGGGCTTGATCCCAACCAATTAGGCATCGGATTCACCTAAAATAACGGGGTAACTTCTCTGTGCAAGCACTTGACTCTATAAATTATGCGGTTGAGCATGGAGCAAAGCTAATTCTGACGAGCCATTTGGGCCGGCCCGGAGGCGAGCCATCCTCCGACTTGAGTTTAAAACCGGTGGCCGATCACCTGGCCACGCTTGTGGATGTACCTGTGCATTTTGCTGAAGATTGTATTGGCGAAGAGGCAGAAGTGATCATCAAATCAGCAAAGGAAGGGGAAATTGTGCTTCTTGAAAATGTGCGGTTTCACCCGGAAGAGAAGCAGAATGAGCCAAAGTTCGCAATGAAACTTGCCACTCATGCCGATCTTTTTGTGAACGATGCATTTGGAAGCAGCCATAGAGCACATGCTTCCGTGGCGGGCGTGACCGAATTTCTGCAGCCCTCGGTCTCCGGGTTTCTGCTTGAGAAAGAGATTCAATACCTGGAAGATAGCGTGAACAACCCCAGCCGCCCGTTTGTGGCTATTCTTGGCGGTGCGAAAGTGTCGGATAAAATTGGCGTGATTGAAAATCTCATCACCAAAGTAGATACGATTATTATCGGCGGCGGGATGACCTACACGTTCTATAAAGCAAGTGGTTTTCCCGTGGGCGACTCGCTGGTTGAAGATGACAAAGTAAAACTTGCGGGCGAACTGATGAAGAAAGCTGAAGAGGCCGGTATTCATTTTATGCTGCCTATCGATTCCGTTGTGGCTAAAGAATTTAAAAACGATGCTGAAAATAAAGTCGTGGACCAAGACGGAATTGAGCCCGGCTGGATGGCACTCGATATTGGCCCGCAATCTGCGATCGCATTCGGCAACAGAATCCGAAACGCGAGAACGGTTCTCTGGAATGGGCCGATGGGCGTGTTTGAGATGGAAAATTTCGCTGAAGGCACATTTACGGTTGCACAGGCACTTGCCGATGCAACAGCCGAAAATAATGCAATCACCATAGTTGGCGGCGGAGATTCTGCAGCGGCCATCAAAAAAGCGGGTTTGAGCGATAAAGTGTCACACGTCTCAACCGGCGGCGGAGCCAGCCTGGAATATCTTGAAGGCAAAGAGCTGCCCGGTGTGGCCTCGCTGACGGATAAGTAATGTAACTTCGTCTGACGATTGTCTTTTTCGTCTGACGAATTTCTGAGGGCGAGAACTCATTCCAAGGATCGCGTTGACTGGGTTGTGAGTCACATGAACTCGTCAGCCTTCAAAAGCAGAATGCAGAGGAGGATATAAAAAAAGCCCGCTTTCTTTCGAGAGCGGGCTTTTTTGGTTGATTAAGCGCTTTAAATGTTACAGAATCATTTAATCAGGGTCAGTTTTCGGGTGCTGATAAAGTTGCCCGATTGAATCCTGTAAATGTACATGCCGCTGGCCAGGTTGGATGCGTCGAATGTGACGTTATGCCAGCCTGCTGATTTGTTTTCATTGACCAGCGTGGCCACGCGCCGTCCGGTCATGTCAAACACCTCAAGAGAGACATCGCCCGCTTCAGGCAGACCAAACTGGATGGTTGTGGTTGGGTTGAATGGATTCGGGTAGTTCTGTTCTAACACAAACTGCCCCGGAATTCCGCTGGATGGTTCCACCGTTGTTCCAATCTGAACTTCAGTTTGAACATCGGCTTCATCCCAGCGGTCTTCTTCGTTGCCAACATAGTCGATAGCCTGGCTAAAGAATTCATATGTTTTTCCGTTTTCTCCGGTAAAGGTAGCGGATGTTTCCGTCGTCTCTTCCTGCCAGATCGAGAATTCACCGCCATCTTCCGATACGTAGACGTTGTAGAGTTCAGTACCGCTTGCGTCATCATCACCACTCCAGCTTACGGAAAAGTCTGTTTCCGTTTGCAGGCTGTCGAGCGACTGAACGGAACTGACGGGGGCTTCAATGTCAAGTGTATTGGACCAGACCGGCGTATCGATCGGGTCGTTCTCATCGAATATGATGCGGGCTGAATTCCCAAACGTAGTGTTAGACGGAGTTCCTTCGTTCGTACTCACATAATAACTTACTAGCCCTTCACCTTCAGGGGACGTTTCATTAGGTGGTAGAAATCCGGCCAGGGGGTCCAGCGTGGGTTCCATTGTTTCCGGATCAAGTGACTTGAACACCCAGCTAAGAACGCCGGTTGTTTCATCCAGATCAGCTTCGATTCTCAGGATCAGGTCCATCGCGGGACGCAAATCGACATCTTTACTGGTAGTCAGTACATTCGATTCCATGCTGATGGATGTGTCGCTCCAGGCAATCATACCGAAGGAGAACGTGTCGACATTGAAAACACTGGTATCGAGTGTGTCTTTGATGATCACGGTTTGAGCTGCTGCAGTGGCTTCAGCCTTGTTTTCAAAAAAGACAACGTAGGGCAGGGAATCGCCTGATGCGATGTAGCGATTGTCGAGGACACCGCTTGGCCCCACCTTATCGTTGGGATCGAACGACCCGATACAGGTTGTGCTGGATGAACCCGATGCGCTCACGGACCCTCCGCCTGCTGAATTGCTGCACGCTTCGGAAACGCCCTTAATGCCGCCTGCGCCACTTGCGAGATCATTCAGCTTTTTCATGACTTTGATGGCTTTTGTTGCCGGAACTGCATCGCCTGCACAGTTGATGGCCCCAACCACATTGGCACTTATATGGGCGTATATATCAAATTGTTTATCGTAAAAGCCTTCTCCAATAGAGGTTGCAATGCCCGCGCCCAGTTTAAAGCAGTCGGCTCCAGGCACAAATTCAAGCGCCAGTTTTGCGATCTCGTAGGCGCATTTGTTCAAGTCTGCGCCAGTTACCGGCATTCCGGCTTTGACTACAGGATTTACAGGTTCGTTTTCGCAGACTTTACTTCCGCTGATTCCAAACGAACTTCCGCCGCTTGTAACGCTTGTAAACTCTGTGCCTTCACCTCCTCCACCGCCACTTCCAATTGCCTGCGGAAAACGCTGCTGCGGCAAAAACGGGTACTCTTCCTCCATGCCGTCTTCCGGAGGGGGAGGGGTCACGCCAAACTGCTCCATTCTGCATTTCAAATTTTCATAAGCATCATTCGTCGGGCAATTAGGGCCGGGTGACGAGGAAACGCCATAATCAAAATTTTCAACCCGGATGCGCTGCATGGATGCGCCGCCCGAATTTTGTATCGTGGCCTCGATGGGAACATCGCGTCCTGCCCGCTGAAACGGCGGTGTTGTAACCGTTACGTTAATGGATACCGCTCCCGGTGTTGATCCAAAACTTCCATCATAAATTTCCATCAGCCCGTCGAGAAACCGGATAGCCAGAGTTAAGCTGCCTGTCTCCATCCCCTCAAACTGAGTGAAATTTCCGGTTCGTGAACCACCGGGCCACACAAGGGATTGAAACCGATCGCTCTGCCCCGGGGTGAAGTCATTCAGAAGCTCTACAGACAATGTTCCGGCAAGCGCCACATTACTTGCACGAATTTGATCGTACGTGCTGCCCGCTGTGGTTCCTGCAATTTTTAGGGCGATGGTAGATTGCGGGCTTTGAGTTAAATTACCTTGGATCTGCAGCTGTCCTATTTCTGTTGCTGATCCCGGTTGAACCAATCCACCGGAGTTATTCATTACATCAGCAATAATATTCCCTGATCCATTTATGGTTCCTCGATTTAGCAGGCCGTTTGGCGCATCAATAACGAGCATGTTATTACCAAGATCGAGGGTTCCTGAATTTTCGAGCTCCCAGTTAACCGTAAGCACATTGTTATTGGCGATGGAATTAATCAGTCCTTCGTTCAGAAATAACGGAGCTTCACTGCTTTCTGACAGCACACTCATCGTGGTTGTTTCATTAGTGGGACGCAGATCCATTTCTGCATTTTCACCAACAAGAAATGTACTGCCGTTCCCGGCAAAAAACCGGTCGCCGCGGTAGTCAATTGTTCCGGCGGTAATACTGAGGTTTCTCGTGTCCAGCACCTTGGTATTTGATTCATTGCTGCCGCTGATGCTGATGCCGTTGGTGGCAAACGTGGTCCCGCTGCCGGCCATTGTACCTCCGCTCCAGGTAAAAGTACCGTCCACTGTAACATCAAAGTCACTTTCGAGCGTGGCGGTTTGATGGTTTTGCTCATAAGAGTCTGTAACCGTCAGATCGGAACTCAGCGATAAATAACCCCCGGCATTCAGAACCAATGTTCCGATGGTGACGGAGGTATTGCTTTCCAGAAAAAGTTCTCCCTGGCTGCCGCCTATAATCAGGCCGCTACCGCCGATGGATGTTACATCAGCTGTCGCCGGAAAGGTAACCGTCGCAATGCCATCTCCTGAAGAGCGAATTTCCGTTGTTCCATTTACATTATATGTGCCGGACAGCGTGATGTCTGAGTTTCCGTCACCTGATGTTCCAAATCTTATCGTTCCCTCGGGCGCAGCAGTGATCGTTGAACCATCGGAAAAACTATAGGTGCCGTTGGTGTTGAATTCCAATGAACCGGAAGCTGAATGATACGAGCCGTTGTTGTCTGTGACAGGCCCGGTAAACCGTAATGTAGAATTAGCCTCGTTGATTGAAATGGAACCAGAATTATCCAGAGCCCAGCCGACTGAGATCGATCCGGAGCCGGAATTTTTCTGAATATTGCCAAGATTTCGAAGTGTGGCTCCGCCTGTGCCTGTTTGAGACAGTGAGCTGCCATTGTCACCGGTGAGATTGAGCAGTGCATTTTCGCTAATTTTGAGTAAGCCGCCATTCTCACCGGTCAGGTTTGAGCCTGAGAGGGTCAGCTCTGTTTCGGATGGAATAATCAGGGTTTTTGCGTTAAGAACTTTTCCACCGCTACCGGAAATTTCCATTCCATTCAGTGGGTATACTGTTCCAGCGCCGCTCATCGTACCGCTGTTCCAGGTCAGTTGACCGGTAACGCTTACTGCTCCCGGCCCGCCAAGTGTCCCCCCCGATTGAATATATGAGGTGAGGACAGACATACTATCCTGTATGCTTAGCTCAGCGGTGGGGCTTGAAAGCAAAATACTGTTGACGGTTACATCGCCCGGTACAGTAATCGTGTAAGAATTCCCGGGGTTAAGGCCGATTAAAATATCAGAATCGGTACCGGGAACGGCTGTTGAACTCCAGTTTGCTGGATCGTCCCAGGACGAGCCGTCGCCATTTCCGGTCCAGCTTACGCCTTCAACTGAAATAGATCCGTTAATACGAGTGGCAGTGGGGGCATCAGGTCCGGGTTCGTTGAACTGTACTCTTTTTAAGGTGAGATCTGTTTCCTGCTCAGATCCGGGTGATTCACTTCGCTTAAACACCACATCAGTCAGGCTGCCGCTACCTTCCAGCGGAGATGCTGATGCGGCAGCGATTGTAACAACGCCATTTTCAGCTGAAGCACTTGTTGATATTCCGTCGGAAATTGAACCGGAAGCATCAAGAACGTCAAAAGCCACAACAGACGGATCGTACTCAATTTCAATCTCGTAGGAATAAATACCAAGGCCGGTCACATCCATTACTTCCAATGGTACAGATACGGAGCCGCCATCTGACAACGAGTACTCGGAGATCGTCATCGTAATATCATTTACGATCACTTCGGCAACTTCAGATGAAAAATTGTCCGCGTCAGTGGCTGTAATTTCGGTAACGCCTCGCGACACAGCCTCAAGCTGGCCGGTGGATGGGTCAATAGAAGCAACTTCAGAATCGCTGCTGCTCCAGGTAAAGGGCGCCGTTCCGCCTGATTCCACGCTAAACTGCTGAGTGTCACCTATGGTGAGTTCCGCCTGAAGAGGCGTGATCTCAGGAACGGGGGCATCATTTATCGTAATAGTCCCGGCCTGGGCCATTGCCTCAATGGACTCATTAAACAGAATATTCTGTGGCGTGATGGTTGCTTCACCACTTGCGTTTCTTGGTATCTGAACATTAATCTTCAAAAGATCACCCGCACCAGAGAACGGATCAGAATTGGCAAATGCCACGCTGATTAGATTTCCATCTATATACGTTGTTGGCTCAGATCCTTCCAAGATTGTCCCCTGCGTGTCGAAGGAAAGAATATCGATTTTATTTGATGGGAAAGTCAGTTCAAATTGCCCCGATTGAATATCCAATCCTGTGATGTCGGTGATAGATATTGTTACGGTACCCTCGAGCGTTTGGGTGATGGATTCATCGCCCACAGACATCGTCAGGTCCAGCAGCGATTCCGGTTCAATCCGAAACAGGCTGGTAGAATCTTTGAGTCCGTTGCTGTCTTCAGCATACACGCGAATAGTACCGGGTGTCTGCGCTGACAGCAGGCCATCTGAGTTAATCTGAGCCACGGAATTGTTTGATGTAGACCATGTGACCGGCGCTACTGCATCACCTTCCAGGTTAAACTGAAACGTTGTTCCTTCAACAATTGCGTTGCGGGGAGTCTGCGGATTAATAGAAATGCCGCGGATACGAACAGTTCCTCCCTCCGTGGTAACACCAGGATTGCCTTCATTAAGCTGTGTATTCCGGAACCCGATGTCGGCTTCCTGGAATTTTGTTGCTTCGCCATCAACCTGAACAGTAAGCGTGAATAGCGTACCGGAACCGGTGAGGGTGTCCGTGCCGGCAAAAGCCAGCCGGCCGGTTGTGGAGTTGAACAACAGGTTACGGCCCTCAAGCAGTGCTCCTGTGGCATCGACATCAACCAGTGAAACCATTCCGGAAGATGTGGTAAACTCCCATTCACCGGATACCACGCCGTCGGCTTCAGTGAGCTGGGTTACGTTTACGGGAATTTCAATCTCTGAGCCTGCATCAACGGCTGTATCGGGCATAGAGATTGTAATCTGCTGGGCAACACCGGATGCTGCCCATGACAGTGTTAGAAACAGTATGAATGTGAGTCGTTTTATAAACATGGATATCTCCTCTACAATGATTGATTTCTATGATTACTTGATCAATGTCATTTTCTTGACATCCATAAAGGTGGCGCCGCTTTCGCCGGCAACCTCAATTCTGTAGAAGTAGACACCGCTGGCTGCAGACCCGGCATCCCAGCTCACCGTATAAATTCCGGCCGGTCGGTTTTCCCTGTTTGCGAGGAGAGCAACCTGCTGACCAATGGAATTGAAAACCGATACGGTTACTTTACCGCTTTCGGGCAGCTGATACTGAATGTTTGTAGCAGGATTGAATGGGTTCGGGTAGTTCTGCTCAAGAGAAAATGCTTCCGGTAAGTTAAGCTCATCCATTGTGCTTGTGGCAACCTGGTTAGCTGCTTCGGTCAGGTCGATCTCATTAAGTTTTAAGTCAGTGATGTCAAAATCACCAGGCGAACCTGCAAAGGACTCGTCAAAATGGAATCGAAGATGGACCAGATCTCCCATAGTTACGGATGGTTCAACACCGGCAACTGCTGCCGTAACTGTGCCATCTTCGGCCCTGATTCTGTCAGACCATTCGGTTGTTTCAGTAGTTCCAATCAGTTCAACGGAAGTGAAACGGGTGTCGTCGTAATCAAGAGAAATCTGTCCGGAGTATAAAGGCAAGGCACCTTTCGATTGTATAATCAGATCAAAAGACGCGTCACTGATTTGCGTGTTCAGCTCAAACAGATCTTCGGGAGCAAAAGACGGCGCTTTTCCGGCACCCGGGAACCCGCCGATAGCTCCGACAACATATTGAAGCACATTGGATGCATCAAAAGCCGTAATATCTCCATCACCGGTGACGTCGGCGGCGGTCTGCTGACTTTCGGCCAACTCTAAATCTCCTACGACAAACTGAAGAATGAGCGAACCGTCGAATGCGGTGACGGATCCTTCTTCACTTACATCACCAAGCAGCACGCCTGACCGCGATACCTGCCATGGCTCATACTCAACACGGTTCGAACCACTGACGAGAATCTGGTTACCCTGGCCGCCAAGGTTGGGATCGGTATTTGAATCATCAGCAACAAATGGACCTGTGGAATCTCCCCAGTAGTTATTGATGGCCGTTACATCGCGAAATGCGTACAGAGCTGCATCATCATTATTGTAGAAATTATTCAGATGGATATTCGGATCGTCCGAATCGTTCTGAACTCTAAACCCGTACCGGTTGCTGTGGATATCCGAATTGCGAATTGTTGGTTTCGCGCCATCTTCAGAAAAAATTCCGTAAGTAGCATTCGACACAAAACTTGAGTCGACCAGAATTTCTGAGTTTTGGTCAAAAAATAAGTTTGTGTTGGCATACCGGACGATCACGTGCTTAACAAGAGATTGTGAAGAGGAGGATCCATAGAACAGAAGTTCACGCCAGTTTCCCCTTGAAGGAGCCGTGTCTGTCGAGTCACGGTTTGTATCTCCTGCATAGGTGTCATCAAGCAAAGATGTAAAGATGATTTTGCTGTCTGCACTTCCCTCGGCAACCAGGCTGCCTTCTATCCTGAAAGAATCATTATTGCTGCCTCTGCCAAGTTTTACTACGGTTCCGGGTGCAATATTAACGCTGTCGCCTGAATTGATGTAGGTTGTCCCTGTTATCGGAATATAGGCCGGATTGGTATATGAAGAAGGCCAGCTGTAGCCGAGATTACCATTGAGCGGCAGATTATTGTTGGAATAAATACCAATCGCATCGGCATATGTATGATCTGTGAAAGTATTACCATCATAAAAGTTACCATCGGCATTGGTGGTTCCATCCCGGGAAATTTCCCCCATTACGGCGATGGGCAAATTATTATTCTCGAACGTATTGTCTTCGATAAATGCACGTGTCGAAATAATTCCGGTCCCTGATGTATGTCCGCTGATTGTACTTCCGCTAATCTCCAGCGCTTCATCAGATTCTATTCCTGATATTCTCGCATATATACCGTTACCGGCATTATTGAGAATCTCGTTGAACTGCATGGATGTTGGCTGGGTTGATCGTTCAATAATCACACCGTTGCTATTATTTTCGATAACGGAATTCGTGATTTCAGTGAATGATGCTCCATCATCATTATCATCGGCGAACAGACCGGCGTAACTGTTATTTGAGCCGCCATTGTTTTGAATCACAGATTTTCGAAGGATCGCCCGGGTACCAAATCCATTTGAACTTCTGTCCCTGATCCATACACCATGCCTGCTGCTGTTCGTAACTGTAAGCGAATCAAATTCAACGGCACTCTCTTCCTGGAACACCCCGTATAGCGATGCATTATCTAACCAGAGGTTTTTAAAAATACTGCTGTACTCAACTTGTGATGACGAGGAAGTCCCAAGCTCAAGGTTTACGCGTGCATATCGCACATACACGTTGGCAAGCCTTGTATCGGCACTGCCGTTATTTCTCAGATGAAGGCCTCCCCAGTTACCTCTGGATGGAGACGTTTCATCATCTACCTGGGCAATGTTTCCGCCATAATCGTGATCAAAAAGAGACGTGAACACAATTGGATCTTGCTCACTACCCTCAGCAATCAGTTTTCCCTCGACTCTGAATTGAGTATTGTTATTTACAAGCTCAGGAGCCGTTTTAATGGTAACACCGGGATCAATGACAAGGCTGTCGCCACTGTTTACCGCATTACCGATAGACGCAAGCAGGTAGCTCGAGTTATTGAATGCTTCCGGCATTGTGGCGCTCAGTGTATCACTGAGGTTTGAAGAGTAAATAGCAATTGAATTATTGTATGTATTATCAACAAATTCATTGCCGTCTACACCGTTTTCATCCACAAATATATGCCCAAGGCGGTTCCACGCAGCAACTCCAAACCGGTTTCCTTCAAAACGGTTGTCAATAAATACTGCTTTTGAACTTCGCACGCCGGATTGACCGTTATTAGCAAACGTATTCCCAAATAAACTGATATCCTGTCGCTGCCGATTCGAGTTCAAGCTAACACCATGATAAACGTTGTTGCGAATCTGATTGGCGCCAAAAATAGTAACTGCTGTTGCAGATTCAATGACCACTCCGTTGGCGTTGTTTTCAATCACGGAATTTGTGACACTGCCGAATGTAGCTCCGTCATCATTATTATCCGCGTATAGCCCGGCATAGGAACCATTGGATCCGCCATTGTTGCTGATCAGAGAATTGTTGATTTCAACAACCGAAACAGTCCCGTTGCTGCTTCTGTCGCGAAGCCAGATTCCGTTTCTTGAGCTATTGGTAACGGTTATATTGTCGAAGGAAACGAGACTTTCTTCGATGAATATCCCATAAAATTCAGCATTGTCAATCAAGATATTACTAAATGTGTTGGAATAATCGACCGTGTTTGAAGATGAAGTCCCCATCTCCAGGTTGTACCGTCCGTAGCGGATATTAACATGATCAAAACTTGAGTTTCGTGTACCGTTGTTTCGCAGGTGAATTCCACCCCAGTCGCCACGAGACGGTGATGTGGTACTGCCCTCGGGAGCTATATTTCCACCGTAATCATGATCATACAGTGATGTTAATGTAATTGGGTTTTCCTGGGTGCCTTGTGCGATTACCTGGCCTTCAAACCGCAATGCTGTGTTCGAATTTGTTATAGATGGAGCCGTTTTGATTGTAACGCCTGCTTCGATAGTAACGACGCTTCCACTAGCACTTGCGTTTCCAGATGATGCCAGAACATAGGTAGGATTCGGCAGTGCTTCAGGAACGGTTGCACTTATAGTGCCTCGCAGGTTCTCAGCGTAAAGTGCAACCCCGCCATAGGTGTTATTAGAGAACGTATTACTGTCGACATCAGAATCATCTGTATAGGAGAGAGACATATTTTGCCAGGTTCCAACGCCAAACCTGTTTCCATCAAAGGCGTTGTCAATCACGCGTGCACTATTGGTTAAAAGACCGGATTGACCGTTGTTGGCAAATGAGTTGCCGCGGAAAATAATATCAGCCGTGCTCATTCCATGATAGAGCCTTACCCCATGACTTGAGTTGTTGCTGATCGTGTTGTTTTCATAAAGCTGCGGTCCCGAATCGGCATATTCTGCAACAACCCCTATTCCCGAATTGCCTGAAATCTCGGAATTTGCCAGTTGTTCAATGCGGGTTTTGGTTCTGCTGCCCCCGCCATTAATATAAATGCCGTGGTCACCATTATTATTTGATGTAAACCCATCAAGATTGACGGGTGCGTTTGATTCTGCAGATAAAAAATAGAGCCCCGTATTTCCATTGAGGCTGGTTTCTCCCCCGGTCATATTGAGTGAAGATTCCCGAAAATAGAAACCATTTCGGCTATTACTTATGGAGTTCACGTTGCTCCAGCCGCTTTGAGATACCTCAGAATAAATTCCGTTACCGTTGTTATTGTTCACATACAGATCGGATAAACTTGCAGTGTTATCAAAATAGAGGACTCCGTCATTTGAATTACTTGAACCATACCGGAATACACTATGTGAAAGTTGTGAGCCCGCTCCAAAAAACTCAATCTGACCCCAGTTTCCAGGGCCGGGCGTGCTGGCATCACCATCGCCGTTGGAATCGCCGCCGGCCGCATCATCGCGCGTCGATGTAAAGATGATAAGTGAATTTCCCGTACCATTTGATGATAATACACCATTAACCGTCATCGAAATGCCGGACCCAAACTTTACGATCGTCCCCGGTTCAACGGTTAGCGTGTTACCGGCAGTCACGGTAATATTTGATGATACCAAATAAACATTGCCGCTTTCCCAGGTTGTGTTGGAGCTAATGTTAGATGTTACTCCAATAACTGGCAGATCCATGCCGGAGCCGTCTCGCCAGGGTGTATAGTTGATATTGCTTGTTATGGCATCTCCATTTCCGGTGGGATTTGATGCAACTGTTGGACCGAGAGGACTTCCCCAATAGTTAAAACGTGCATCGAGTACATCACCGCCCAGGCTTTCAATTCCCCATGTTGAATTCCCGGCAATATTATTATCACGTATCGTAGGCTGTGACGAACCTACTTCCTGTAACTGGATACCAATATCATTGGCTTTGATTTCGGAATTAGTTATCTCCGGTCGTCCATTGTTTTCAATCAGGATACCAACGCCATTTGTATCAATCAGGGACTCATTAATGACAGCCTGAGAATTGATAGGGATTCGAATACCACCGGCCGTATTTCTGTAAATCTCACTTTGGGTTACGCTAAAATTCAGGCTCAAATCAGCAAAGATGCCAAACCCGGTATTATCATAAAATTTAGAGTTGCTGATATCTGATGAAGATGCCCGAAGATTAATTCCGTGCTCACCACTATTGCGAAATACCGAGTTGCTGATGGATACCGGAAAAGCATCTGTCGTGAAAAATATCATCCCTGATCGGCTGGCTCCCGCACCATACTCAAACGTGGTGTAGTCGATCACCGAACCGGCGTCTGTTGTATTTCGAAATTCAACTGATCCCCAGTCACCCGGACTTTCACCAGTAGATGTAAAGATTATTCCATCAGTATCAGAGCCCGCTGAGGCCAGGGCTCCATCAACCAAAAGCGAGGCACCGCTTCCCATGATAATCGTAACTCCGGGGTCGATCGTAAGTGTATTGCCGGCGGTTACGGTAACCGTTTGAGATACGGTCACCGGGCTGTCGGCAGCTGCCCAGGTTGTGTTTGTGGTGATGTCGCTGTCAACTGTAAGCTGAGCAAGTGCAGTTGAAGTGAGCAAAAATAGTGACAATAGAAGGGTAATAGAAAGTATTCGTTTCGTCATGGTAGCCTGTAGTTCTGATTAATTTAAAGCAGAGATTCGGTCGGATTTTTTCCGTAGATGATTTATGATGCCGAATCAGATGATATAAGTTATCCTTACACATAACTTGCGTAAGTGTAGGGACATGAGTGTCATTAAAATATTCTAAGTCTGTAGATGCCTAAATATGGTTGACACTTTTAATTAACATGTAACCTATTGGTCGCCGTTAACGGCGACCAAATATTTACGCGATAATCAGGGTGGCCACCCTGATTACGTTCTTTGATAAATTGATTCGGTGACAACTTTTTCGGAAGCCCCCGGTGTGGTTTACTACGGTTGTACAACCGCACTGCTTTGGCAACTCCCTGGCATAATGACCGATAACCATCAGTTGTGTAATACGCCAGATAATTATGTTTGATCGTTCGGTTGACCCGTTCGCAATAGGCATTCTGCCAGGCATAGTGAGCCATACTGTGACGGACCTCCCGTCGGCCAAGATAGCCGGTAAACTCAGCACTGGTGTATTGGACCCCACGATCGGTATGAACAACCAGGTTGCTTGTATCCTCGCCTTTTTGGCCGGCAAACGCCTTGGCGAGGCAACGAACCTGACTTGCCGCGCTCAGATCCCGGCTGCACCGGCTGGCCAGGATCTGGCGGGTATATACATCAATTACAAAGCTGACGTAATACCAGCGACCGCCGCTCCACACATAGGTGATATCGGTTTGCCACACCTGGTTCGGAGCGGTTATATTCATCCCTTCAATCAAGTTGGAACAAATAGTCACTCCAGCTACGGTAAACGATCGTGGGGATGATTTTACCCGAAACCCACAGTTAAGCAGTACCTGTTCGGTCCAATCGCGGCCACGAGGCATTTGCTCGCGCACTGCATAGTGGATATCACGGCACCCCATTTGGTTATGCTGCTCGCGAACCTCGCTGGCCAGTTCTACGGTTTTAAGCAAATCCCGTTTCTCCTGGTTCAGCCGGGCAATGCCCTGGTGGGCACCCTGTCGGGAAATATTTTGCCAGTCAAGCATCAGCTTCATTGTCCAGGTGATTTTTTCTTTGTTGTCGAAGAACCACTCGAAGCAGCGGAGTCGTACTTTTTTTTTAAATCCTCGCCGACCTCATCACTGGCCAGGTCGATAAACTTCTTATAGTAATCGATCTGCATCTGTTTGTGGCCTACGGCCTGTTCGAGTTCGGCGATCTTCTGCTGCATTTGCTTAAGTTTCTCGGTTTGAGAATCTTTGTCGACCACGAGTACGGCTCCTTTTTTATTATAGGTTGAGTAGCGGTGAATCCAGCGATAAATGGTGGTCATAGAGACCTGATATTCACGCGAAGCAGCCGCTATACTGAGTTTGCCGGATTCAACCAACCGGACAACTTCTTTGCGCAAGGTAGGTGAAAAAGTTCGGCGTTGCCGAAGATATTTTTTAGACATAAGTATTCAAGTTTTAAGTGAAAATTTATGTCAACCTATGCTAGGCACCTACAGTCTTTAAGCCACAATGCAAAAGCGGTGGATTTCGATTGTCAACTTCTATTAAAAGGGGAGAAAAATTTGGCATTAAATTCATAAAAAACATGAAGTAAACGCTGTATGATGGAGAAATCTAATTGGCTGGTTAGTCTGACGTTGAACCGTAAATAGTATTATAATCTTTGATGACAGTTTCAAGATAGGCTTCATCAGAGATGGACGAATCTTCAGCTCCCGTTTTTTGCTCAATGGCGCTTCGCGTCCGGGCCATTAGCTTTCGATGAGCGTCGGGCGAGTAGGTTTGGCGGGCGTTCAGAAGATTTTTGATCACATTAATATCCTTGTCCTCAAGTTCGGCTGCACCTTCGTAGACAACATCACGATCGAGCTCTGTATGGTTAAAGAGCTGCCGGTGAGAGAGCTGATCATCCCGCTCATTTACAACGCAGGTGCCGGCTACTATGTCGCCAAGTCGCTGGCCTCTGCCATTGATGAGAATGGTTAAAATGGCCACGACTCCTCCGGTGGCTGAAATCTCGATGAACCGAAACAGCCAGCGTATCAAGTAGGAACCGAGTGAGGCGCGTGTTCCGTCAATGCGGGTGACGCGAATGCCCATAATTTTTTTACCAACGGTCCGGCCATTCCAGAGCGTTTCAATGAGGGGGAAATAGATGAAATAGGGCAGAAAAATGGCAAGTGTGACGATCCAGTTTATGTTCAGGCTTTCAACAATATCGGAAGGAACAATACCGCCCCATGACCACATAAAAACCATGATATAAATCACATATAAAAAAACGTCATACAGCCAGGCAACTATTCTGTAGATAAGGGGTGCAGGCTTGTAAGTAAGACGAACATGCCTGCTTGTTTCAATTCCAATCTGGTCCATTTGTAAATTTCTTTTCTTTTATCACTCAAATCAATTACTATCTTCTAACCCGGATTTCTCACCAAGAAATTTTCCTGCGGCTAATATACAACGTCCCGTTCAACTGATGAAATAGACCGAAAACTAACAAACCGAATGGAGATCACCTATAGTGTCATGTCAACTTTCATTTATCGAATAAAGACCTGAAAGCATCCCCGGTGCCAGTGTTTTCTGGTCCCGATCCCTCGGGGCTTTCCGTCCCGCGGCGGTCGAGATGTCAGCGTCTAAAACCAACGCTGTCAGATCCCCCATAGGGATCCCTTCGGGGCGGTGGGTGCTGACAGGTTGCTTTCGACATTTCATATTTGACTAAACACTATTCTGTTTTCCCTGTTAACTAAAACCAGCTATTGTTGAGAGAAGTTACCTTCATAAAAAATAACGAAGAGCGGTGGAAAACGTTCGAGAATCTGCTTCATATAGACCAGGTCGCAGATCCCGATCAGCTTGCGGAACTCTACATCGAACTGACCGATGACCTCGCCTATGCACAAAGCCACTTTCCGGGAAGTGAGTCGGAACGGTATTTGAACCGGCTTACGGTAAAAGTCCACGATGAAATCCATCAAACCCGCAAAGAGGAGATGGGGCGGTTTGTGACGTTCTGGACCCGCGAGCTTCCCGAAATTTACGCGATCAGGCAAAAAGAGCTACTCTATTCGTTTGTGGTGATGATACTCGCACTGTCGATCGGTTACCTGAGCCAAAGCAGTGACCCTGATTTTGTACGATCTATACTGGGCGATCAGTATGTAAACATGACGATCAACAATATCGAAACCGGCGATCCCATGGCAGTTTATTCGAGCCACCGTCAGATGGATATGTTCCTGGGAATCACCTTTAATAATGTGCGAGTGTCATTTCTGATTTTTGTCTTCGGTCTGCTGACTGCCATTGGGGTCGGTTTTATCTTGATTCAGAATGGAATCATGATCGGGTCGTTCTTGCAGTTTTTCAACCAGTACGATTTAATGGGCGAATCGCTGCGAATCGTTTTTATTCACGGCACGCTCGAAGTGTCTGCTATTGTCATTGCCGGCGCGGCGGGTTTTGTTTTAGGCAATAGCTTCTTGTTTCCGGGCACCTATACCCGAAGCCGGTCTTTTTTGAAAGGTGCCAAAGAAGGTGTGAAAATGATTGTGGGGCTGATCCCGGTTTTTATCACTGCCGGCGTGCTTGAGTCTTTTGTGACGCGCTACACGGGAATGCCGGTTGCCCTAAGCCTTGCCATCATTGGGCTGTCCTCCTTTTTTATACTTTGGTATTACGTTTGGTTACCGCAAAAAATAAAACGCTCTCAATTTAATTTAGAACCACCATCGGAGGGCACTGCTTTGGTGCAAAGTCCTCTATCAAATACCACAACCAATGGATCACAACTTTAATGTAAGACAGGCGCGCTCCGTGGGGGACGTTCTTGGCGACACCTTTACCTACATCCGGGTATACTATAAAAGCCTGGCAAAAATGATTGCCGTTTATGTTTTAGCACCGCTTATGGTAGGTTCAATAGTTATTTCAAGCTCAATGGGAGAGTTGATGACCGAATTCACGGCGGGGCTACAAGATCAGCCCGATCCCAATTTATTCAGTACGGGTCTTGAATTTTTTGCCGGTTTCTTTTTTTTGATGATTTCCTACTTCTTATTGATGGGAGTTGTCTACCAGCATATCTATTATGCCGGGAAAGGAGAGGTGCCGGAAAGTATTTCCGATTTTAGTGACGGGATGTTTTCGAAACTCCTGCGACTCATTCCTGCATTGCTGATTGTTGCTGCACTCTTCTTTTTTGTGGTGCTGTTGGGAGGTTTTGCTGCTATTGAAATTTCGGGATTTCTTGTGCTTTTTTTCATTCCACTTGGTGTCTACCTGATGATAAAGTTAGTTCTGTTCCCCATCGCATTTTTCGTGGAAGACGCCGGTGGATTCAATTCACTTGTCCGATCTTGGGAGCTGACAAACGGATATTTCTGGTCAACATTTGGTGTCTACTTATTAATTACGATTGTCTTCGGGATTCTGTCTCAGCTTTTGAGTACCCCGCTTTTCGTGGTGACGGCAATTGCCGGTGCCGGCCTGGGAACCGAGAGTGGAATAATGGAGATTATAGTGGTTTTTACCTACACACTGTCCTTTGTTTTTCAAGTGCTGTTTTTCGCGGCCCAGTCAATTGCTCTCGGCCTTCACTATTTTAATCTTGAAGAACGAAAAGAGGGACAAACCTTAGGCGAGCAGGTTGCCGGGCTGGAAAATGAAACAGCTTAACATGGATGAGAAAAAATGGGAGTGCATTAATAAGGTGCAGTGACATCGATAAAAATCGAAAGTAATTAGATGAGTTTTTTTCGAAATGTCGAGTCATGCTAAATTAGCTTGTATTTCATGGATGACTCATCCGATGACTTGCTCACGGCATCTTAACCTTTTACTTAATACAACGAAAACTTTAAATACATCAAGCCTGAATGAGTCAGGGCTGATACCGTACTGTTGTTTGAAATTTGATGACAATCATGCATCCACATTCGAAACAAATTACTGTCGTGTATTTTGCTGCACTGTTGCTCCTTCTGTCGCCGGTCGTGTTACATAGTCAAATTCCGGCGGATCAGTCTGACGTAAACGTGCGTCAGGCTGACCCCGACCGGATTGAGTCCTACAAAAATGATCCTGCGTTTGTGTATGATGAATCTGAGCCTGAGACCTCCTTGATTGGCATGATCATTCGTGAAGTAATTCAGTTTTTAGATCAGGCGCTCGGTGAGGGTACAGGAAATACAATTTTACAGGTTATATTCTTCGCAGTTATGGCTGGTGTTGTGTACCTGGTTCTCAACCAGATTATGAAAGGAAAAATCTCTACCGCCTTCACCGGTCAATCTGCGTCAGAGACCATCCATTTCAGGCAGGATCCGGCAGTCCAAAAAGATGAAGATTTAAACCGGTTAATTGAATCAGCAGCCCGTGACGGTAACTACCGGGAGGCGGTTCGACTACTCTATCAAAAAGCGCTGAAAGAACTCAGCGGGGCAGGTCTGATCCGGTGGACGGCCAGTAAAACCAATCTCGATTACCTTTACGAGATGGATTCCCATTCCTCGTCGGCATCATTCCGACGGCTAACACGCATCTACGAATACACTGAGTACGGAGACTTTGAAATCGACCGGGACGGATTCAATCGGATGCGTACGCTGTATGTTGCTATGAATGATCATCTGAACGGGGACTCGGATGTCTAAGCGGGATAAATTTTTTCTGTTCCTTTTTGGGCTGATCACCATTCTATACATTGGCTACCAGGTAACCGCTCCCGAACCAACAGACTGGAGTGATTCCTATAGCCGGGACGACACCATTCCATACGGCACATACATTCTCAACGAAGAGCTGAGCCAGGTGTTCCCGGAACGTGACATCCATGAACTCATCATTCCGCCGTTTGAATACCTGAGGAATCCCGGGTTTGATAAAAGCGAGAGAAGAAACTGGATTTTCATTAATAACGAGATCAATCCGGACCCGCTGGAGCTTGAGCTGCTGATGGGCGCCGTTTCGCGGGGTGATGATCTGTTCATTTCAGCATCGGCCCCCGGACAGGCACTGGCTGACACACTCGGATTTGATGTTGCTTACCGAACCGCGCTTGGGACGAGTGATTCCCTTGAAACACTTCTCGATACCACCCGGTTTGATACACAGCTTAACTTTGAAAATCCACAGCTTCAGCGAGACGCCAACTGGGAGTATGAGGAACGGCTATCGGCTTATTTTACCCGCGTTGATACTGCCAACACCGCACGCCTTGGCTATACGGATGGCCGCCGGCTCAACTTCATCCGCATTGGCCATGGGGATGGTAATATCTATATACACCTGTTTCCAAGGGCGTTTACAAATTACTATGTCAGGGATTTTCAGCACGCAAATTATGTGTTCAGGGCGCTTTCTTATTTACCGGTTCGCAATGTGGTTTGGGATGAATACTACAAAGCCGGCCGAAGCGGCTACACAACCCCGATGGGATATGTGTTGAGTCAGCCTCCCCTGAGAAAAGCCTGGTTTTTAACCCTGACAGGCGTCGTATTGTTCATGATTTTTAAAGGCCGTCGTGTGCAGCGGGCTATTCCGGAACGCCATCCGCCAAAGAACAGCACGCTTGAATTTGCCCGGACAATCGGAAGCCTGTACCTCGAAAAGGGAACCCATAAAGAGATTGCCATAAAGAAAATCAGGTTCTTTACCGACTACTGCCGGCGCAATCTCGGAATCAACATAATTGAAATAGAAGATGATCCGGCTGGTGCAATCGCTGAACGGTCTGGAATTCCTGAGCCGGAGATTAAAGAGATGATGGATATCATTCTTAACATGAAGAAGAAACCCGAGATCAGCAAACAAGATTTACAAGACGTAACATCAAAAATTGATCAATTTTATAAAAAAAGCCTACGATGAACGAACATGATATCGACCCCGACGAGCCATCTCAAACCAGTGAATCAGGCGGAGAAGCAGCGCCCGAAACACAAGAATCATTTCAATCTCGAGTTGACCTGAGCGGGGTGGAAGTTCTTGTTAAGGATCTTCGTGAGGGGATTGGTTCCGTGATTGTGGGTCAAAAGAAGATGGTGGATCTGCTTATCGCTGCTCTGCTGGCTGATGGTCACGTGCTGATTGAAGGCGTGCCCGGCGTGGCAAAAACTCTGACTGCAAAACTTCTTGCCCACCTGATCGATTCCCGGTTCTCGCGCATTCAGTTTACCCCGGACCTCATGCCGGCTGATGTAATTGGTACGAGCGTGTTCAACCAGAAGACTACTGGGTTTGAATTTAAGCCCGGACCCGTTTTTTCCAACATCGTGCTGATTGATGAGATCAACCGTTCGCCGGCCAAAACACAGGCGGCGCTGTTTGAAGTAATGGAGGAGCGTCAGATTACCGTTGACGGGCAAACCTTCGCGTTCGAATCGCCATTTTTGGTGCTGGCCACGCAAAACCCAATTGAGCATGAAGGCACCTACCGGCTCCCCGAAGCGCAGCTCGACCGGTTTTTGTTCAAAATAAGTGTGCCATATCCCAGCCTGGGTGAAGAGGTTCAAATACTGGAGGGGAGCTACAGCCGGAAAAGCAGAATTGACTTTTCAGCGCTGGAGAAAAAAGTGACGGCATCTGATATAGTCCGCCAACAAGCTGTTGTCCGTGATGTTCATGTAGAAAGAAAATTGATGCAGTATATTGCTGAAATCATCCAGAAAACGCGAAGCAGCAGCCAGGTTTCGTTTGGCGCATCACCGAGGGCCGCTGTATTTGTGATGAGGGCATCCCAAGCGTGGGCTGCCATGAACGGCCGGGATTTCATCACCCCTGAAGATGTGAAATGGGTGATGGGGCCGGTGCTTCGCCACAGGATATCACTCACGCCGGAAAAAGAGATGGAGGGCACTGCCCCCGATAAAGTAATCAGATCGATCGTTGAAAGTGTGGAGGTGCCGCGATAATTAACCAGCTCAAACGGCTCTACCTTACCAACCGGTTTTTCCTCTGTATCGCAGGGCTGGTAGTGCTCTATCTGCTGGAATATTTGTTGTCACTTCCAGGCACCGTGGTCACTGTGTCGCTAATCGTTTTTTCGGTCGTTCTTGTGACGGATCTGCTGCTTCTTTACCGCAACCTAAACGGTATTGAGGCTGAGCGCCACCTGCCGGAACGCCTTTCTAACGGTGATGAAAACAGGATTCAGTTTTCGGTCATCAACCGGTATATTTTCATGATAAAAGCTGAGGTGATAGATGAACTTCCGGAAGAGTTTCAACTCAGAAATTTTAGGTTTGATATACATCTAAATCCGGCCGAAAAACAGGCGCAAAGCTATTCGCTTCGGCCCACAGAACGGGGCGAGTACAGATTTGGCCGGCTCCTGGTGTATGCTCAATCACGGCTCGGGCTGATTAAGCTGCGATATACGTTTGGCGATGAGCAAAGTGTTCCCGTATACCCGTCGTTTATCCAAATGAGAAAATTCGAGCTGATTGCCTTTTCAAATAAACCGGCGGATGCGGGTATCAAGAAAATAAGGCGGCTGGGGCATACCATGGAGTTCGACCAAATTAAAGAATATGTTCGCGGTGATGATGTGCGGGCGATCAACTGGAAAGCCACAGCCCGTGCCGGTGACCTGATGGTAAACACGTACCAGGATGAACGCTCGCAGCAAGTCATCAACGTGATTGATACCGGACGGGTGATGAAGATGCCGTTTGACGGGATGCACCTGTTGGATTACGCCATCAATACGAGTCTTGTTATATCAAACATTGTGCTCCTGAAAGATGACAAAGCCGGCCTGATGACCATCAGTAACAAAGGCACATCATTTGTGAAACCTCAGAAAAAACGGGCGCACATCCGGCGCATACAGGAACAGCTGTATAATATCAGGCCGAATTTTCTTGAATCGGATTACCGAAGGATGATGGTGTCACTGAAAAACAGTGTGAACGGCCGCAGCCTTGTTCTCTTTTATACCAACTTTGAAAGCCTGTCGTCGATGGAGCGACAGCTGCCAACTCTGCGAGCCATCGCAAAAGATCATCTTCTTGTGGTCATATTTTTCGAGAATACGGAACTGACATCATTATTAGAAAATGCACCCGGAACGGTGGAAGATATTTACACCAAAACAGTGGCTGAATCCTTCATGTACGAAAAGCGGCAGATTGTGAGAACGCTGAATCACCACGGCATCCAAACAATCCTCACGCCACCTAAAGAGCTATCTGTGAACGCAATTAATAAATATCTTGAATTGAAGGCCCGGGGTATGTTGTAGAGTAGGGTATGAATTTGGTGATTAGTTATCAGTTTTTAGTGTTGAGTTGTAGAAAAAACCCGCAATAGATACATTCGACTGAGTGGGAAGGATCTACCCGATCATTAGAACGATTGCGTCGGTAGTGCATGTTATTTTATTAGACAGCACACTTTGGAAAGCGATAACATTTTGTGATAGAATTGATAGGATTTCGATATAAGGTTATCCATGAATAATTTACGATATTAAAGAAAATCAAAAATAAACAAAGAATACCATGAGTAATACACTTGAATTTACAGACAGCAATTTCGCTGATGAAGTCGAAGAAACTGATAAACCTGTTCTTGTCGATTTTTGGGCAGAATGGTGCGGCCCCTGCAGAATGGTAGGTCCGGTTGTTGACGAAATTGCCGGCGAATATGAAGGCAAAGCAAAAGTTGGAAAAGTAAATGTAGATAATAATCCTGAGATATCAGTGAAGTATGGCATCCGCAGCATCCCGGCTCTGTTGATTTTTAAAGACGGCGAAGTTGTTGACCAAATCGTAGGTGCCGTTCCAAAAGCACAGATCAAAAAACAGCTCGATGCTCAGCTAGCCTGATTTTCAGGTACAAACGGAATAATATTATTAGAGGCTCATTTATTTAAAGTGGGCCTCTTTTTTTTGAGAGTTGAATCACGAGTTGTTCAATAATTCTTCCCGGAGTTCGAATCAGTAACCTTTCAGTTCGCAAAAGCAGCGTGCAGACAGGCCATACATAGTTTTACAACTCATTCGGGCTTACCCATAACTTTCTTTTTAACTTTTACGTTAAAATTAACATAAGATTAACCCCTAAGGTCAATATTCTTTGAAAAAGGTCATTGGTATAACAGTTGTTCTCGTCGGCGCAGCGTTACTTGCTTATCCCAAAGTTAAGCCGTTATTCAGTACGCCAGCAACTACAGAAAATTCGCAAAACAGAACTAGTTTGCTGCAGGTTGAAGCAGTTCAGGTAGAAGAAGAAACGATCGAGGACCAAATATTTACGAGCGGCTCTGTTCTCGCTGAAGAAGATGTGGAGCTCAGTGCAGAGGCTTCGGGAATCATTACAGATATTTTGTTTGATGAAGGGTCCATGGTTGAGGAAGGGGATCTTCTCGTAAAAATAAACGACAGTGAACTGCAGGCCGAAAAGCGCCGTGCCACGTTCCGCCTCAATCTCGCCGAACAGCGCGAAGAACGTCAGAAAGCCCTTCTTGAACGCGGCGGCATTAGTCAGGATGATTATGATGCAATTCTAAACGAAGTGAACGTGATCCGGTCGGAACTCGATCTGATCAACGCGAGAATCAATCAAACCGAAATACGGGCACCCTTCAGCGGGCAAGTTGGCTTGAAGTATGTGAGTGAGGGAAGCTACATCAGCCCGAATTCCCAGATTGCATCACTGCAATCACTGGATCCAATCAAAATTGATTTCTCAATACCTGAGCGGTATATCAGCAGAATTGCCATTGGCGACAGAATAAGCTTTACAGTACAAGGAGTCGATAGCACGTTCAGCGGCCAGGTATATGCCATTGAACCAAGAATCAGCCGCGACACCCGTTCTATCTCTATTCGGGCGCGCAGTGATAACAGCGGCCGATTGCTTTTCCCGGGGGCTTTTGCAAATATCACGCTTGTACTCGATGAAATTGATGACGCGCTCATGCTGCCTACCATTTCTGTAATTCCGGAACTGAACAGTCAAAAGATTTATGTGATCAGAAACGGTTTAGTTGAAGAGGTGAGAGTTCAGACAGGACTGCGAACCAGCGAAAAAGTACAAATTATCAGTGGTATTGCTCCAGGCGATACTGTGCTCACAACAGGTATTCTCCAGGTAAACCCGGGAACTGAGGTTGAAATTACCAAATTGATAAACGGGCCTGACTTATGAGTATTTCATCCTTAAGTATCCGGCGGCCGGTTCTTGCATCGGTCATGTCTATTGTTATTGTTCTTTTTGGTGTAATTTCGTTCTTCTACCTTGGAGTACGTGAATACCCATCGGTTGACCCGCCCATCGTTACGGTATCAACCAGCTATGTGGGAGCGAATGCTGATGTGATGGAATCTCAAATTACCGAACCGCTTGAAGAGTCGGTCAACGGAATTGCGGGGATTCGCACGTTAACGTCGGTAAGCCGGGAAGGGCAAAGTACACTTACGGTGGAATTTAACCTTGATGTGGACCTCGAAACAGCGGCCAACGACGTGCGTGATCGCGTGTCTCGTGCTCAGAGAAGCCTTCCTGCAGATGCCGAGCCACCGACCGTTACAAAGGCCGACGCCGATGCATCGCCTATTGTTTTTATGACGATAAACAGTGAACGCCGCGATCTGCTTGATCTCACATCGATTGCGGATAACACGTTTAAAGAGCGTTTACAAACCATCCCCGGCGTTAGCGGAATTCAGATTTGGGGATCTAAAGATTATGCGATGCGCATGTGGATGGATCCGATTCGGCTGGCGGCTTACGGACTCACTCCGCTGGATGTTCAAAATGCACTGAACCGCGAAAATGTAGAGCTGCCATCGGGACGAATTGAGGGAACGTCAACCGAGCTTAGCGTTCGTACCATGGGGCGGCTTTCTACGGTTGAAGAGTTTAATAATCTGATAATACGGGAACAGGACGGGCAAAAAATCAGGTTCCGTGATATTGGGCGAGCTGAATTAGGAGCCCGGAATGAACGTACCGTACTGAAACGAGATGGTATTCCAATGGTGGGTGTGGTAGCTATTCCTCAGCCGGGATCAAATCAGCTGTCAATCGCAGAGGAGTTTCACAAACGTGTTGATCAGATCAAGACAGACCTTCCGGAAGATATCAATGTGGCGGTTGGCTTCGATACGACCGAATATATTCAGCAATCTATCAATGAAGTGCAGCAGACCGTTTTTGTAGCGCTGGCGCTTGTTATTCTGGTCATCTTCTTTTTCCTGCGTGATCCGCGGTCGACTCTCATTCCCGTGATCGTTATTCCTATCGCTTTGATTGGATCGCTATTTGTGATGTATGTAGCAGGTTTTTCAATCAACGTACTCACCATGTTAGCCATCGTTCTGGCGATTGGCCTTGTAGTGGATGACGCCATTGTTGTTCTTGAGAATATTTATGCCAAGATGGAAAAAGGCCTGCCGACTATTGAGGCCGGAATCCTTGGCTCAAAAGAGATTTTCTTTGCTGTTGTGGCAACGTCTCTTGCACTGGTGTCGGTATTTCTCCCCATTATGTTTCTTGGCGGACAGACCGGCCGGCTGTTCAGGGAATTTGGAGTGGTGATTGCCGGTGCCGTAATTATTTCATCATTCGTTGCCCTGACCCTCACCCCAATGCTGGCGACGAAGATTTTAACAAAAGGCGCTGAAAAAAATTGGTTTTACCGTAAAACTGAACCGTTTTTTGTCTGGCTGAATAATGTGTACAAGTCGTCTCTTGAATCATTTATGAATGTTCGCTGGATGGCATTTGTCATTATCGGGATCACGGGTGTGTTTATCGCCTTACTCTACGCCAACATACCGGAAGAGCTGGCACCGAGAGAAGACCGCGGGAGTATAAGAATATTCGCTACCGCACCTGAAGGTGCATCCTATGAATATATGGACTCCTATGTGGATGACATGATAGAAGGGATTCAGAACAATATACCTGAGGTTGAATTTCTCGGCACGGTCACGTCACCCGGATTTGGTGCTGCAGGATCCGTTAATTCAGCGTTTGGATTTTTAACTCTGACTGATGCAGACGAGCGTGAGCGCAGCCAGCAGGAAATTGCTAACCAGTTATCCGGTTTGATGTCAACATTGACCGGAGCACAGGCATTTGTTTCTCAGCCGCAGTCCATCGGGAATCGCAGGGGCGGTTTGCCGGTTCAATACGTGCTCCAGGCTCAGTCGCTCGATCAGCTTAAGGAAGTAATTCCACAGTTTTTACGAGAAGCCAACAGCAACGAAACATTCGTGTTTGCCGAGGTAGATCTTAAGTTCAATCAGCCCGAACTCCAGGTACAGATCAACCGTGACCGGGCACGTTCACTTGGTGTATCTGTAAGGGATATCGCACAAACACTTCAGCTGAGTCTGTCAGGCACACGGTTTGCCTATTTTATTATAGACAGCAAACAGTATTGGGTAATTGGCCAGATGGAGCGCGAGTTCAGAAATGCGCCCATCGACCTGAGAACCATTTTTGTGAGAAATCAGAATGGTGAGCTTATTCAGATGGATAACCTTGTAACCATCCAGGAGAGCAGCAGTCCGCCACAGCTCTACCGGTTCAACCGGTTTAACTCAGCAACCATATCGGCCCAGCTGGCGGATGGTAAAACAGTAGGGGATGGAATCGAGGCGATGGATGCCATTGCCGCAAGTGTGCTGCCAACGAATGTGGTTACGGATCTTGCAGGCCCGTCACGGGATTTTGCAGAAAGTGCCGCCAGCCTTCTGTTTATATTTATCCTGGCACAGATTCTTATTTTCCTCGTGCTGGCTGCGCAGTTTGAAAGCTTTATCGATCCCCTCATCATTTTATTTACGGTGCCTCTGGCTCTGTTCGGGACGTTGTTATCACTTTGGTATTTCGATCAGACACTGAATATTTTCAGCCAGATTGGCGCGATTATGCTTATCGGTCTGATTGCCAAGAACGGAATTCTGATTGTGGAATTTGCAAACCAGCGGCAGGAACAGGGATTGTCGATTATGGACGCTATTATGGACGCATCCGCTGTTCGTTTCCGCCCGATTTTGATGACCACCATTTCAACTATCCTTGGAATTCTCCCAATTGCGCTGGCCCTTGGCGCAGGCTCGGAAAGCCGCTCATCTATGGGGATCGCCGTTATTGGCGGACTGCTGATTGGAAGTGTGTTTACTCTCTATGTGATACCGGCCATTTATTCTTACATGTCTACCGATAAAAGCGAAACCAAACAAATTGACAAACGTGCCAGGGAAGCGGAAGAACTTGAAACTGCAAGCGTATAATATCTTGAACAAATTACTATTTCTGACCGCTATTCTATTCATAGTACTTGCAGGATCTGTTTCAGCGCAGGACCGGCTGTCGCTCGAAGACGCCATTGGCATCGGTCTTGAAAATAATTATAACATCCAGATTTTTGAGAACCGCCTCTCTATCGCTGAAAATAACAGGAGCTTTGGCAATGCCGGGTTTCTGCCGGCGCTGAACCTGAGTGCATCCCGCACGGAAAGTGTAGAGGATAGTGAGTTTAATGCAGGGGGACAGTCTCAAACTACAAACGGAGCCCGGAGCACCACCACAAATGCGGCGGTAACCCTGGACTGGACGCTTTTTGACGGACTGGGAATGTTCAAAACGTATGATCTTCTTGGGGTGCTTGAAGAGATCAGCGATGCGGAGTATCGTCTTGAAGTTGAAAATCTTGTCAGCCGGATCACGCTTTCCTATTTTGATATTGTTCGTATTGAAAACCAGCTGCGTGTTCTTGAAAACACGGTGGATGTATCTCTTGAGCGAATTGAAATTGAAGAGACCAAGCTCGATCTGGGATCAGGATCCGAGGTTGAACTCCTTCAGGCGCGGTCAGATTTAAATGCCGACAGATCAGCATTACTACGGGAGGGGATAATCCTGACCGAAGCTAAGATTGTGCTTAATCAACTCCTGGCGCGCGATCCCGATACGGCCTACAGTGTAACCGGGGAGATTCCCATTCAGCGCGGACTTGATGAGCAATACTTGTATGAGAAAACCATTACCGAAAATACCGAGCTCGATCTTGTGCGGATGCAGCAAAATGCCGCTGATCTTGAAGTTCAGCAAATAAGGTCAGAACGGTACCCGGAAATTTTACTCAATTCAGGATACAGATACAATCGGAATGAAGCTGGCGGCGGATTTTTTCAGTTTAACGAAACTACCGGTTTTAGCGTAGGGTTAACCGCAAGGGTAAATCTGTTTGATGGATTTAACATAAACCGAAGGGTTGAGAATGCCCGCATCAACCGGAAAAACAGTGATCTTCAGCTGGATGAGAGCCGGTTGCTGATACGATCCCGATTTCGAACTCTGTTTCGAACCTATCAGAACAACATTGAGCTCGTTGACCTGGAACAAGATAATCTCAGCAATGCTGAAGAAACGCTTGATATAGCTCTTGAAAGATTCAGGCTAGGGGGTATCAGTTCCCTGGAACTTCGGGAAGCTCAGCGCTCATTTCTGGAAGCTGAAAATCGTCTGATTAATTCTCAGTTCAACGCCAAAGTTGCAGAGACAGAGCTGCTGAGATTGAGTGGTGAGCTGTAAATCTGAGTTTGGTTAAAATAAAATTAGAAAAAAACTCTCCCCTAACAAGGGGAGATCGAGAGGGGTGTTATTCGGATTTTACCTGAATCTGATAAACATCGTCCTAATTCCCCCTTTTCTCCATAAGGAATCTCTCGCGGGGAAGGGGGACTCCTTCCTTTATGATTTACTAATCGAACTCAAGTATAAGGTCGTTCAAATCAAAAGAGAACCGAGGATACTGTCATCGCGGGCCCAGAGCCGCGATCTCCCAGCTATGCAAAGAGAAATGGTATACCAATGGCGGTTGTACAGATTGGGAGATCCCGCGTCAAGCGCAGGATGACGTCTCGTTAGTGATGAATTGCAGATAAGTGAAATGCATGTATCTAATCTGCATTTTTCACCAAGAAATGCAGGTTACAAATCCACTCGAAAATGCAGTAGAGTTCCGTTCTCCCGGAACTCAAGATGATCAGAGAACTGCCTGATCAAAAAAATTCCGCGGCCACTGGTATTCAGCAGATTCTCTTCTTTGAGCGGGTCTTTTTTCTCCTCGGGTTTAAAGCCGACTCCTTCATCTTTCACATCCGCTGTTATGAAATTATCTTTGATTACGACCTTAACGTGGACAGATTTGTCGGGATCTTCGCTATTACCGTGAACAATTGCATTGGTGACAGCTTCGCTTAATATGAGTTTAAACGTTTCAGCCGGGTCTTCATCAAGGCTGCACTCCTTCGCAATATTATCAACAAAGTCAGGGATTGTTTCAGCCTGATCAAAGGTGGATGATAGCGTTACATTGTAGGTTTTATCCATTCCTTAGCCGTAAATATTAGTATAGCAACATACATAAGATGATTTGTCTCATTATACGAATTCAGGAATCGGCTTGCAGGCAAAATTTTCAGGGTACACTAACAAATAAGGAACTGACTGTTTCAGCACCCCATCGCTCTAAACTGTCATCAGGCGTAAATTCCCCTGAGTTTCAGTGTTTCAGCAACCCGGTCGATCGCGTAAACATAAGCCGCTTGTCTGAGCGTGATATTATGTTTTTCGGCCACTCCGTACAGATTGTCGAATGCACTTCTCATCATTCGGTTGAGGCGTCTGTTTACGCGTTCTTCGGTCCAGAAGTATCCCTGACGATCCTGAACCCACTCAAAGTAAGAAACCGTTACACCGCCGGCATTCGCAAGAATATCCGGGATTACCATTACTCCGTTGTCTTCCAGAATTGAGTCTGCATTGGCGGTGACAGGACCGTTTGCACCCTCCGACACAATTTTTGCATCAATTTTATGAGCGTTGTGCCTGTTAATTTGATCTTCCTTAGCGGCTGGAATCAGAACATCGCAGCTGAGCTGAAGCAGATCTTCATTGGAGATTGGGTCGGCATTAGAATAACCCTCAAGCGACCGGTTATTGTCGTTCATGAATTTAATGGCTTCAGGAATGTCTATACCATTTGCGTTATAGTAGCCACCGGAAATATCACTGATGGCAATGACTTTAGCGCCCTGTTCGTACATCAGCTGGGCCGACACGGATCCTACGTTGCCAAAGCCCTGAACTACCACAGTTGTTTTGTTTGGCATGAGTCCCATTTTGCTGAGAGCCGCAAGCGTTACCGTTACGACACCGCGGCCGGTTGCCTCTTTTCGTCCCTGCGATCCACCCAGAATAATTGGTTTTCCTGTCACTACAGCGGTTTCAGTACGAAGAGAATTCATACTGTAAGTATCCATGATCCACGCCATCACCTGTTCGTCGGTGTTCATATCGGGCGCGGGTATATCGCGATCGGGACCGAAGACCTCAAGCAAATTAGCGGTATAGCGCCGGGTGAGCCGCTCAAGCTCGCCTTTTGAAAGTTCTTTAGGGTTGCACCGGATTCCCCCTTTTGCTCCGCCAAACGGCACGTTTACAACAGCGCATTTCCAGGTCATCCATGCGGCAAGGGCTTTAACTTCATCGAGGTGAACATCAGGGGCGAACCTGACACCGCCTTTAGACGGGCCCAGTACGTTATCGTGAATGACGCGAAATCCTTCAAAGACTTTAATTTTGCCATCGTCCATCACAATTGGAACAGACACGATAACCTGCTTTACGGGACTTGCCAGGTACTGGAACATGCCTTCATCAAGCTGAAGAATATCTGCGGCAAAACGAAACCGCTCCATCATAGAGTCAAACGGAGATTCCTGATCGAGTTTTGGGCCGGGTTCTTTATAAAAAGAGGTGAGAATAGAAGGTTGATGTGCCATAGATAGTATGCTGTTATGGTAGCGCTTTTTTAGACCGTCAAGATCTATTTTGATTAAATTTATACCAAAAATACGTCACTTTTAAACAAAGGTGAAGCTGAAATTTAATAAAGTTTTTTTGAGCTTACATCGATCATAAACACAGCCGTAAATCGGGTGCAGCTAAGTGCTGGTATAATTATCGGTTGGGGTAATAGTTTCTTAACATTGGCATTCTATTTTAACAAGCTAATCAAAAAAATGGATTTGCTTTAGACGTGGCCAATAGGAAAAAAAAGAATAGAAAAAAGAGCGGGCTATCGTACATCGAGAGTTTGCTTCCGACGAGCTTCATTGAACTGATTCGTGAAGAGCGTCGTTTTCTGATTCTTATTGGACTATTCTTTTTCTTGGCGGGTGCATTTTACGATAGGCCACAGGTTGCAATGTGGCTCGGTTTTTTCTTCGCGGCCTACTCTGCCATTGCCAACGACAGTATTCAAACCATCGGTACGTTCCTGGCGTCTAATGCCGATAAAAAATGGTGGTTATTGTGGCTGTGGATCGGCGGCATTTTTGTGATCACCGTATCCTACAGCTGGTACGTGTACGACGGTGATGTAACCTACCAGCGGCTCACTTCAAAAGGGTTTTCGGAAGCTCCCACCTCATTTAAATTTCTACAGGTGGCGGCTCCGTTGTTTCTGCTTATTATTACCCGGCTTCGAATGCCGGTATCTACCACATTCCTGCTTTTAAGTGCATTTGCAACGAGTCCGGAAGGAATAATTAATGTACTCATCAAAAGTCTGTCGGGATACTTTATCGCGTTTGCAGTTGCCATTGTGATTTGGCTGGGATTGAGTAAATATCTAAACAGATTGTTCAAGGGAGAGGCGGGCTCATTCTGGATGCCGGTACAATGGATTGTCAGTGGTTTGCTATGGGCTGTTTGGCTGATGCAGGATGCAGCAAATATTGCGGTGTATCTGCCGAGGAGTCTTGAACTATCCGGCTTTCTGGTTTTTACGGGATTTATTTTCTTTGGCCTTGGTATACTGTTTTACCTCAGGGGGGATAAAATACAGAAAATTGTAACTGAGAAATCCTACGTTACCGATGTTCGATCTGCTACAATCATTGATGGCGTTTACGCCTGCGTTCTATATTATTTTAAATCGGTTAGTGTAGTGCCAATGAGTACAACCTGGGTATTCATAGGTCTGCTGGCCGGACGGGAAATTGCTATGAGCCTGACTGATTCCAAAGGTAAAGGACGGCCACTTTCTTACAGCTTCAAACTGATTGCAAAAGATGTAAGCTATGCAATGATTGGCCTGATTATTTCTATCATAATTGCTGTTGCCATAAACCCGGTCATTTGGGATGAACTGGTGAATTACTTTTTTAGTTGATATTTAGAAATAAAAAACCCATAATAAGGGCTGTTTAAGCCGTTATAAAGGTTCATAAAATAATACGACATCAATATCTTCTAATGGACAGCCCTGTACTCGTTCTCAATCAAGATTATCAGCCCTTGAGTGTCTGCTCAGTTCAGCGCTCTGTGAAACTGCTATTCCTTGATAAGGCTGAATTGCTCCATGATGATCCGAAGCGACGAATACGTACCGTTGATGATTACTTTTCATATCCATCGGTCATTCGCCTGACGCGATACATCAGACTTCCTTACAAACGCATCGTGCTCTCGCGACGTAACATTATGAAGCGGGACAATCACACCTGTCAATATTGCGGACGCCGGTCCGACCTTACACTCGATCACGTTATGCCGCGAAGCAGGAATGGTGCTGACAGCTGGGAAAATCTGGTAACGGCCTGCAATATTTGCAACGTCAAAAAGGGAAATCGTACGCCGGATGAAGCCTCGATGCACCTCAAAACAGACCCCTACCGCCCAATACATATCACATTTTTCCAGAATCTGATCAGCTCTGTTCAGGACGACTGGAAGCCGTATTTGTATATGTAGCAGGGACTGGTCTTGAGTCGTGAAAATCGAGATGTGAGAGGGGAGACTTTAGAGGTGAAAGGTAAAAGACCTTCAAGCGTCCGCAGGTCCTTGAAGCGTCGCGGAAAGGTGTTATTTGATACGGGCACATTAATCAGACTGATGATGTGAAAAGTGAAACGTCAAACGTGAAAAGAAAAGATATAACTGTGTTTATAGTTCAAACAGTAGACCAGAGACTTACAAAATTCAGTCAGCGTTTCAAGATGATGATGTATTATTGCTGCCTGAATGTGTTTGGCGTTTTTTAGTAGAAAGAGTATTTGGCTATTTTTATCATCAAGCATAGACGAGCCACTTTCCCGTTTTCGTCTTCTGTCTTCTACCTGATTCTGTGCTTTTAAAAGAGACGCTTCAAGGACCTGCGGACGCTTGAAGGTCTCTCATATCTCAAATCTCATATCTCACTCCTTAAAAATCGACTCATCCAGCATATCGTTTTCAAGAAATACGGCACGGTTGCAGAAGAATATTGCCAGAAAAACGGATAGAATCGTCCCGGAAAAGATAGCCAGCATAATCATAATCTGGTACTGAATGGCGGTCATTGGTGAGCTTCCGCTGAGTATTTGCCCGGTCATCATGCCGGGGAGTGAAACCAGTCCGATAGTGGCCATGGAGGCAAGGGTGGGATTTGCTGATTTTTGTAACGCCCGCTGAAAAAACGGATAAAGAGCTTCCTGACGTGTTGCTCCGGAAGCCAGATAAAACCGGTAGCGCTCATTATTTTCTTTGAGGTTGTAATAAAAATCGTTGATGCCGATGACGTTACTTCGAAGACAGTTCCCCAGCACCATGCCCGTGATTGGAATGGCATACTGAGCTTCCAGGAATTTTGGAAGCTGTATGACCAGTTCAAGAAAAAACAAGTTGATCAGAATGATCCCGATAAAAGTTGCCCAGAAAATGGGTAGCACAAGCGAGCGGGTTGTTTTTAAGTCGCTTCTGTCGATGGTTGCAAAATCTGCCACTATTACCATCACCATAATCCACGCCAGATTCAGCCAGGTATTATCGTACTCAAAGAGATACTCCAGGTAGTATCCAACGAACAGAAGCTGAAGCGTCATGCGGATGGTTGCTACTACCATCTTCTGGTTCAGGCCGGTGTTGTACCACCACAGAATGGCACCGGGAATGATAAGAATGATGAAGCCTATAGCAAGTTGCAGCCAGCTGAGCTGTATGATTTCCATGATAGTACAAGGTTATTTATAAGGAACAACTGGTTTGTAATTGATGAAAGGGCATAAAGTCATCGGGTGAGTTTTTCGAATAATCAAGTCACGCTGGATCAATATAATATGTATGGATAACTCATCCGATGACTCGATTTCGACATCATATCTTTGATATAGCACAAGAGTGATATTGTGCAGGAAATTCTTCAAGTCTGCTATTAACCAATTCACAAATATACCAATAGCTACAGCAGCAGAAGGTGTAATCAACGAAATGCTTGCTATCGTCATTGGCTGCTGGAATCAAGATCAATAATCCTGTCGCATTTCTCAATCCAGAAGGGATCATGGGACGTAGAAAGCACGGTTCGGTTTGGGTCTGAGAAGATATGATCAGCAGCTTTCTCTTTTGACGCTTCATCAAGTGCAGATGTGGGTTCATCCAGTAACAGAATGGGTTTATCAAGCAAAATACAGAGAGCGATACCCACGCGCTGCCGCTGACCGGTTGAAAGGTCAGCGAACTCCTTTTCAAGAATTCCGGCATCAAGACCCAGGTCGGACAGAATCTTAGTTATGCGATCATCATCCGGCATTTGATTGCCGCTTTCTTTGAACCTAAATGGAAACCGGACTACCTCTTCTACGCTGCCTGCACCGATATTTAGGTCCTGCGGCAGCCATGCACATTGCTTTCGAAATTCTTTCAGATGCGTCCCTTCAAGCGATGATCCTTTATATTCTAACGCTCCGCTGTCGGGTGTTTCAAATCCAAGCAGAAGCCGCATCAGCGTTGATTTACCACCACCGGACTCGCCTTTCAGAACAACCCGTTCACCCTGTTCAATCTCAAAGCTGAAGTCATCAAAGATGCTTTCATCACCATATGAAAAATTGATACTTTTGGCCTGAAGAAGCATTTAAACAGGCATGGACTTATGCGCAATCGCAAGGCCTTTTTCGAACGCGTTAATCGCCGCTTCAATGGTATCGGCAGACGCGCCTTTGGCCCGCCATTTCTGTCCGTCTTTTTCAAAGGTAAGCGTCACAACGACCAGGGAGTCCGTATCAGGGCTCAGTATTTCTACCTCGTGATCGACTACCTCAATCGGCAAAATTTTATCACTTTCGGCTTTTATTGCGTTGATGACGGCATCAATCGGCCCCACACCTTTTTCGCGAGAGGTGATTTCTTCGCCGTTGATTTTCAGCATCACACCAGCCTCAATAAGCTCTTCCTTGCGCATCGTGATTTTATAATCGAGCACTTCAACCGGCGATTCCAGATCGGTCTCCTCATTCAGCACCATCGTCTGCAGATACTGCATCTCATTTTTGTGAAGCGTTTTGCCTCGTTTATTGATCCGTTCCACATGCTTGCGGTAGAGTTCCTGCTGATTTTCTCCCAGCTTAAGATTGGCCAGAAGGTTATCGCGCGATTTACCAAACGACTTTTGCTGAATCTCCACAAACCCTGAATTGATATAGCTGTGAATGTGGTCAAGATCGGGTTTGAGGACGGGAGGGGTGAGTGAGTGTTTTGCCACCACTTTCGTGTCCTTCAACCCGGAACCGGTAAGTACAAACAGGCACCGTTTTCCGGCAAATTTCTCAAGGTTATTTTTGAATGATGCAAGCGGCAGTGCACAAGCGGGTTCCGTAAAATGGCCTTCAACGGTTGCCATTTCCCGCAGAGACTCAAGAATTTCATCTTCGGTCACGGTCAGTGCATCGCCGCCGGTATCATCAATACCCCGTAAGACTTTGTAGAAATCGATCGGGTTTGATGTGGCCACAGATGAGGCCATGGTATTGGATTGTGCGTCCACAATCTTCTCCCTTTTAAAAATTCCCTGAACAACCGGCGAACTGGTTTCGGGCTGAACCGCTATCAGTTTTGGAATTTTATCGATGGTTCCGGCATCCTTCATTTCGCGGAATCCTTTATAAATAGCCCCGAAATTTGTGCCGCATCCAACCGGGATAAATACGTAGTCGAAAGGTTCATCATCCTGATCAATCAGCTCATAGGAAAACGATTTCTGACCTTCTTCCCTGAACACATAATCACCGGCCAGGTAGTAGTTGCCCGATTTGGCAAATTCACGGCAGAGAGCTTCACACCGGGTAAAATCTCCCTGGATTCGAATGATGATGGCATCATAAATAGTAGCCTGGGCTAATTTGGCCTCAGACGTTTGCTCCGGCACAAACACGTAGCACGGAATTTTAAAATAACATGCATAGGCAGCTACTGACGCAGCCATGTTTCCGGTAGATGCGAGACAAATAGCATCAGCTTCAAGCTCGATAGCTTTCTGGACTTCAATATAGCTGCCCCGGTCTTTAAAACAGCCGGTGGGATGCTCAAACTCAAGTTTGGCATACAGATCGGCACCATAGGTTTCTGACAGGCGATTGAGATGCCGCAGAGCAGACGGGTGATTTTTGAGTGGATCAGGCACAATGGAGCTCAGTGGGTACTGAATCTCACTCCGGGCCTCTTCATACTCAATCTGAAGGACTCCGCCGCATGTGGTGCAGTAGGTTGATGTTTCTTTCTCTCTGTTTATCGCCCCGCACATAATGCAGGTCATTTTGTATCCGGTGTGTATATCAGACATTCTTGTAATATGATGTTATTGCGTTTATTCCTTAACAAAGGCTTTTAAAAATACGAATCAATTCAATCAAGCCGAAACTGAAATGGAAGCGCTTTTTGTTAGTTAATTCGTTATTGGGTAAATAGTTATTGGTAGCGTTCTAAGCACCGATCCATTTGTTTGCCTCTTAATTCCTGACCGGATAATAGATCCCTTTGAATGATTAAATACCAAAGCAGACAAACAGACGAATTCATCAATTTTCTAATAACCCAACTACGAAAGAGGCAGAAGGAAGATATCCTCAAAATCGAGATCAAGCTCTTCGAGAATCGGCCCGGCTATTTCAACAATTTCCTCTTCGGAATAGTCGTCAAGCCCTTCAAGTTCCACGTAAAGAATTTCATTTATTTCATCGACGTAATAAGACGCGTTGGTCGATTCAAAACTCTCCTTTAAAATCTTTACCAGGTATTCGATATCTTCGTGCCAGGCCTGGTACTCCTGTTCTGTTTCATCGGGCATAACAGCATTTGTTGAACTAATATTATCTGACCAAAAATATTGAATCCTTCACCATGAACCAATCATTGATTTCGCTACAAAAGATTGCAAAAAAAGAATCACGGACAATACTCGGGCTCATGAGCGGTACGTCGGCCGATGGGCTGGACATCGGCCTGGTTCGCTGTGGGGGAAGCGGTCTGCAAACCACGGCTGACCTTCTGGAATTCAGTACGGTTTCCTACCCGGAAACTTTGTCAGATAAGCTTTCGGACGTTTTGTTTGATGACAATGCCACGCAAGGTAATGTACTTCGATTGCAGGCAGAGCTGGAAGAGGTTTGGGTGAAGATCATCAAGCGACAGTTGTCGAAGTGGAGATTATCACCTTCAGAGATTGATTTGGTTGCCAGCCATGGTCAGACGGTGCTGCACCTGCCATCGGGCGATGGTGATAAAGCGGCAACCTGGCAGCTGGTTGATGGCGATATTCTCGCCGCGTATCTGGGAATTATTACGGTGTCTGATTTTCGTAAAAAGCACATTGTCGCCGGTTTTGATGGAGCTCCCCTGGCGCCCCTGGGCGAACGGCTCCTCGTTAGCGATGAGCACACGCCCTGTATTTTGCTGAACCTGGGTGGCATTGCCAATATCACTTATCTCGAGAATTCGGGCGGAGAAGCCACTCTGCCGTTTTCCACGGATACCGGTCCCGCCAATACGCTGATTGACGCGGCGGTGAAGGATTACTATCCGGGAAAAACATACGATGAATCCGGGAAAATAGCCGCATTGGGAACTGTTGATACTGATCTGCTGGAGAAGCTAAAAGCTCACCACTTTTTTCAAAAACAATCCCCGAAAAGTACCGGGCCGGAGGAATTTAGTTTTGATTGGGTGATATCCTTGTTTGATGCAAAAAACAAGAAAATAGAACCAGAAGATGTAGTTGCTACGCTAACCCGTTTTAGTGCATGGAGTGTGGCCCGGGAAATCCGGCAGCAGATCAGTGATTATGATATCAATATTTACGCCAGCGGAGGCGGAGTTCACAATAAAACTTTTATGGAGATGATAGCAGAGGAGTTGCCAGATTGCAGCCTGAAATCTACCGATACACTTGGTATAAATTCAGATGCCAAAGAAGCAATCCTATTCGCGGTATTTGCCAATGAGCTTATAGCAGGTGACGGCTGGCTAAAGCCCGATGGGTCACGATTTACTCTGGGAAAGGTTTCGTTTCCGGTATGATGGAAAAAACTCCCATCCGCCGGAGTGGACAGAAGCAGTCGCCTCCGGGATCTATCGATTTTTGATTTTTGATTTTTGATTTTCGATTTCCGAAATTCGATCTGAGGCCTCTCCCTTCCATGCGACGTGTCTTTCGTCATAGGGAGGGGAGACTGTGAGGGGTGGGTCCGGAACCCACCTCTGTCTCGTCGCTGACCTGCCTGCGGCAGACGCTTTGGAGGCGGTCTCCTCCCGATAGGAGAGGTCTTCATTAATAATTGCGATATCGTTAAATCGCTACGTCTCACAAATCGTTGAATTAATCTCCCGAAAACCTCTCAATGTTTGGAAGCCATCGTGATGTAGCGATTTATAAGATTTCCGATTTCCGATTTCCGATTTACGATTTTCGAAATTCGATCTGAAGCCTCTCTCTTCCATGCGACGTGTTTTTCGTCGTAGGGAGGGGAGAACGAGAGGGGTGGGTTGCGGTGGGTCAATCAACAAAATCAAGCAGCTTCTCATACGCCTCAATCAATTTCTGCCTGACCGGCTTACCTTTTTCCCAAATATCTGTTTGATGCTGGAGGTACTCTTTCCGACCAGCTTCCGTCTCAATTTTGATCGGCTCAAGGCCGTGATCAAGCAGATCGTAGGGGCTGGCTTTCATGTCGATGGTTCTTGCCTCGAGGGCCAGGGAAAAGGCTTCACGGATCAGGTCACTGGAAATCCAGGGGTAAAGTTTATATGCCCATTTGTAGATATCCATGTTGGAATGGATGCAGCCGGGCTGTTCAGTATCCTGGAAAGTGTCGCGGGTCAGTTGATGTTTATTCAGCGGTTTGGCGGCGTCTGTAAAAAACCGGTAGGCGTCAAAATGGGTACAAAGCACCGGCCGTGATTCCACGATCTCAGCAATCTTGTCATCAGAAAAACGTAGCGGTACCTGGCTGTGGCGCACTCCCTCAGCTCTGTACACCATCGCCCACTCGTGCATACCAAAACACCCGAAGAACGGTTTCCTGCTATTGGTTTTAACCAGCAATTCGTGAATCCAGCGAGTGGCACGAAGCCTTTTTTCGGGGAAGAATTTTGGATCTAAATATGCAGTGTCATCATTAACGCTCAGTTCGCTTACCTCGGGTAGTTGATCCTGTTGTCCGCCGTGCAGGAGATCAACACCAATTCCGGGGCTCCATCGCATCAAATGAGAGGGGCGGAACTTGTAGTATTCAAACAAAAAATCCAGGACAGGATCCTTTTTCTGTTCCGACCGTTTTTTCAGGTAAGGATTGAGGATTCTCCCGAGGGAGGTGCGATGATGGTTCATTTTTTCGGACCATTCATCAAAGCTTAAAATTTGTGCTGTTCGTCTGTCTGATAATACATCTTGTTGCATCTGCATAAAATATCAATCTTTTCACTACGAAGTAAATCCCAAAATCAGTACAATAAAATCTGGTGTCATTATTAACACGTGTTACTGTAGCGTCATGCTCAAAGAAATCTATCACTTCATCATTCACCTCCGGCTTCACTACCAGGTGCTGATTTTGTCAGGCGGTTATCTGCTGGGTGGTTTTTTATCCGGGGAGATGGATACGCTCAGTTATGGACTACAGTTCATCAATGTTCACGTGCTTCTGTTCGGTGGGGCAACAGCTTATAATTCCTGGTGGGACAAAGACGAAGGACCGATCGGCGGGCTTCGGAATCCACCCAAAATGACCCGCTGGATGCACCCGCTTTCACTTTTATTTATGGCAGCGGGTCTTTTTTTTGCAACAACAATGGGTACCATTTATGCACTCATATTTCTTTGCAGCCTCATTCTCTTCTGGCTCTATTCAACCCCCCTCGCCCGATGGAAAGGCGATCCGCATCTCAGCGTTGTGGCCATTGCAATCAGCACGGGATTCAACTCTGTTTTGATGGGAACACTTGCCGCGGGAGGAGCGATTTCATTATCGATAGTGTTGGGTGCAACAGGCGCTTCACTTATCCTGATTTCGATGTATCCGGTTTCACAAATATTCCAAATAAAAGAGGACAGAATGAGGAATGATGAGACCTTTGCAATCAGATATGGAGTGAGCGGAGTAAAGACATTTTTCCGATTTACATTTGTAGGTGGCTCTCTATTGTTATGTCTTGCAATTGCAATATCTGACCTTTTGACCGCACTCTTGTTATTTGCGGGTATAGCCATTTCAGGCATGCTTATTGCAACAATTATCAATAGGTTAGAAGGAGATTCTGAAGATTACAGAAACGTTATGAAAACGAAATTTTTGGCGTCTCTTTCATTCGTAAGTTTCTTTTTGATTGGCAATATAATCAAGTATGGATGGATGTAAGTGATGACTTTGCAGAACCGTGCTTTTGCCATATTCCATCGTTATCGTGACATTGAAATCCTCACGTATAGTGAATACGCTCCGGTTTCAACGTCACTATGACCTTGAACTTTGACAAAATCACTGGTTCTGGAAAGCCTTCATAGGGAGCTTTGAAAATGGTTTATTATAATAATTAAAATATCTACAGACAGATGACAGAAGTAAAAGACAGGACAATCGACCGGCAGCTGGTTGATCAGGCGATGAGCTATAGTGAATACAGGGAGATGATCGACAGTCTTCTTGAAGAGGGTAAAACCACGGGTGAGAATCATTCCGAGGCGATGCTTCACTACACCAAAATGAATGTTCATAGAATGAAGCGCCATGATAAGCGCACCGAGCTCAAAGATGACATGATTGATAAACTGCAGCAGGTTGATCGCGATTTGATCTGGCTGGTGCTCACTGAAGCATGGTGTGGCGATGCCGCCCAATCTGTACCGATCATCAACAAAATGGCGGAACAGACTGAGAATATAGAACTGAAGCTGATCCTTCGTGATCAAAACCTGGATGTGATGGACCAGTTTTTATACAATGGGAAAAGCCGGTCTATACCAAAGCTCATTTGTATCGACGCCGATACACTTGAAGTACTTGGCGACTGGGGCCCCCGGCCGAAAGTAGCCCAGGAACTGTATGATGATCTTCGGAATAATACTGATAAACCCTATCAGGAAGTAGCCGAACACCTGCATAAATGGTATGCCGATGACAAAGGTAAAGAGATTCAAAAGGAATTTATGCATGCTATAGACGAGTGGGTGAATCAATAGAGAACCTGCAAGAGTCGACAATAAGTGAGACCTGGCAGAGTTCGGTAATTATCAACCTGAGCACATACTCAGTCTAACAGCGTTGAATTGATTGTTGATCTTGCACAGTATGACTTTCCGTGTCGGAGTGAGATCTATCAACATTGTGGTGCATTATCGCCTTTTGGCAGCATCTTGGTTAGATCTTGAGTTTTATAAACTCATCCGATGACGGAAAGTCAGCGGATGTGGATCCTTCATCGCATGAATTCGCTTCATCCAATGAATCGTTCGAGCAGTTTTTGTGACAGATAGATGAGTCAAAAAAATATACATCCGTAATGCCTGATATTCGATCTTCCTTTTACGACCACATCGCACAGACCAGCGATGCCCCGATGGGCCTCGAAATTGAACGGGCTGAAGGCTGCTACATCCACACCACCGATGGACGATCGTTTGTCGATTTGATTTCAGGGATTGCGGTGAGCAGCCTGGGGCATCGTCATCCGAATGTAATCAGAGCCATCAAAAAGCAACTCGATTCCCATCTTCATGTGATGGTGTATGGCGAGTTTATCCAAAAACCGCAGAGCGAATTTGCCCAGCTTTTGTGTGATCAGCTCCCTTCTCAGCTTGACCGCGTCTATTTTGTAAACAGCGGAACAGAGGCAAATGAAGGCGCTCTTAAACTAGCCAAAAAGTCTACCGGTCGGTCAAAATTTGTGGCGTTTCGGAATAGTTATCACGGCGACACACACGGCTCCCTTAGCGTCACCGGCCGGGATGTCTATCGGGATCCATACCTGCCGCTTCTGCCCGATGTAACCTTTCTTGATTTTAACAAACCTGATCAGCTCAGCCAGATTGATGACAAAACCGCGGCCGTTATTACGGAGCCTATCCAGGGGGAAGGCGGCATTATACCGGCAAACGTCGACTGGCTGAAAGCACTGCGAAAGCGGTGTGATGAAACTGGTGCGGTGCTGATCTTTGATGAAATTCAGACCGGTTTTTTCCGGACCGGCAGCCTGTTTGCCTTTCAGCACTACAACGTGGTCCCGGATATTCTCTGCCTCGCTAAGGCAATGGGCGGCGGCATGCCGATGGGAGCGTTTGTCTCCTCAAGCAACCGGTTTGAAGCGTTTAAACACGATCCGCCGCTGAACCACGTCACGACCTTTGGCGGCCACCCGGTCAGCTGCGCCGCCGCACACGCCAACCTGCAAACCCTGCTTGAAGGAAACTTCGAGCAGAAAGCATTTCGAATTGCCGAGATCGCCTGCCATATGCTCAGGGGAGAAGGGATTACGGAAGTTCGGGGCCGGGGCGCTATGCTTGGCCTTCAGCTGCGCGATGCTGATCTGACTCGAAAAGTAGTGGCGTATTGTTTTGAAAAAGGCATCATACTAGGCTGGACACTTCATTCCAATTCTCTGGTCCGAATTGCCCCGCCGCTGATCATAGAAGAAGAGCTGCTGGAACAGTGTTTCCAAACTATACAGGAAGGGATAGAAGAGCATCGCTAACCGGTTTCATTTACAGAACCTGCAAACTCAGATGTCATCTCAGATTTGTGCCATCTAAATTATGCGATAAATCAGCTTGTCTTACTTATATGTGTTTTATTCTTCCATTTTGCTTCAGCCGGTAAACATTAGCTGCGCCTTTCCTGGAATACATTTGCACGATCAGGCTATTTAGATTACTATTCGCCAGAACGCAGTGCTTTGAGGCCTTAAGAAAATTAAATGCCAAGCCGGCCATTATTCATTCAATCAAAAAATCACACCCTATACAAAATGAATACCTTCAAAAGTCTTAGCTGTTTAGCCTTGATCTCAGTTGGAATTTGGGGATGCAGTTTACAAGATCTGAGTGAATATAGAGTAGAGATTACTGCATACGACTATGCATTTCAGGCTCCGGAGGAATTGCCTGCCGGCTGGATCACCTTTATTTTAAATAATGAAAAAGCTCATGAAATCCATGAATTAAGCTTTGCCCGTTTACCTGAAGAGATTACTTACGGAGAATATCTGGATGAATATGTTGGGGCTTGGGAAATTCTATTGAAAGAATTTCAGGCCGGTGAAGTTAAACGATCCGGTATTTCGGCACGAATAAATGAGCTATTGCCCGATTGGGCTGATGGTGTGAAATATGTGAACGCCCGAGGGCTGGTTTCACCGGGCAGATCAGCTGAGAAAACAGTGTATTTAGAACCGGGATCGTATGCCTTGGATTGCTGGGTTAAGACTGAAGATGGTATTATTCACCTCTCAAACGGCATGACGCGCCCCATTACTGTTACGGATGAATCTGCCAATAGCCCTGAACCATCCGCCGAAAATAAAATTACACTGAAAGAAAATGAGATTGATGTTCAGTGGAATGCTGAAACCGGTTTCCATTCTTTCGCTGTGCTGATTGAAGCAGATTCTTCGGGAAGTCCGGTTCATAATAATATTCATCTGATCAAGACAGAAGAAAACACCGATCTGAATGAAGTAAATACATGGATGGATTGGTATAAAGTGGGTGGCCTCAGAGCTCCTGCCCCGGCTGATTTCCTCGGGGGTGTCAGTACCTATGATGCTACTCCTGATGAAAGTGCTACTTACTTCTCTTTAGAAATTGACGAACCCGGAGAATATGCCTGGATCGTTCAGGTAGCCGATGGTGAGCAATTATGGAATACATTTAACATTCCATAAATGGTTTGATTTTAAAAACTTTGTGCGATGCACTGGTTTTTTGAATACGTGGAATTTAACAAGTGTTTCCCGCGAAGCGGTGCAGCTTCCTTGTGGCTCATTTAAAGTGATTGCCCGGTCACAGAATTGCCAAACTGTTAACTACCCCTTCCAAGCGGGCTGGCCCTAAGTTCCCTTCTTAAAGTTTCCGGCAGATCTATAAATTGTATGAATGGCTTCGAAGTTTAAACTGTTTTTTATACAGTTAGCAGCCATTTGTACTAAGCAAGAATAGTTTCTTCAAATTGTCGCGACATCTAAAAAAGTGATGTATTTTATTACCTAAAGCAACTGGGAGAGATCCTCAGTTATAAAGAGAAATTTAAAAATTAAGGTTGAGTCCATGATTGACTACACACCCACGTATACTGATCAGTATCAATTAACGATGGCGCAGGTTTATTTTAATAAGGGGATGACTGAAGAGACGGCCATTTTTGATTATTTCTTCCGGAAAAATCCTTTTGGCGGCGGGTACACTATTTTTGCAGGGCTGGAAGATCTCTTAACGGCGCTCGAAGATTTTCACTTTACAAAAGAGGATATTGCTTATCTGAAGCAGAAGAGTTTTGATGATGAGTTCATCAAATACCTGGAAACGTTTGAGTTCACCGGAGATATTTATGCCGTAAAAGAGGGAGATCTAGTTTTTCCAAACCGGCCGGTGATCAGTGTGGAAGCCCCCTTGCCTGAGGCTCAAATTTTGGAAACAATGGTGCTGAACATTCTGAATTATCAGTCGCTCATTGCCACTAAGGCCAGCCGGATGAGATCCTCAGCCGGTGATAACAAAAAGCTTGTAGATTTTGGCTTGCGACGGGCTCCGGGTGCCGGCGGGTATTCTGCCAGTCGTGCAGCCATGATTGGCGGTTATGATGCCACCAGCAACGTTCGGGCCGGCCGTGATTACAATATCCCCATTTCGGGTACGATGGCTCACTCTTTTATACAAAGGTATGATGATGAACTTACCGCTTTTCGGGATTTTGCGGACGTTCGTGCCGATGACTGCGTGCTGCTGGTGGACACGTACGATACCCTTAAGAGTGGAGTTCCAAATGCTATAAAAGTTGGAAAAGAGATGGAAGAGCGGGGCGAAAAGATGAAAGGGATCCGGCTTGATAGCGGAGATCTGGCCTGGCTGGCCAAGCGGTCAAGAAAAATGCTGGACGACGCAGGACTTGATTACGTGAAAATTGCCGCATCAAACCAGCTTGATGAACATGTGATTAGAAGCCTGCTGGATCAGGGAGCACCCATAGATTTATTTGGCGTTGGTACGAGTCTTGTAACCGGCAGGCCAGATGCCGCACTTGATGGGGTCTACAAATTGGCGTACGCAAACGGTGAACCTCGGCTCAAACTTTCTGAAAACGTCGAAAAAATAAATCTTCCCGGAAAAAAACAGGTCTATCGGCTCAAATCGAACGGCGGTTTTTATGGCGGAGATGTTGTTGCAATTGCTGATGAGGACAAAAATGATATCGAAAGTATGCATCACCCATCTGATCCCACAAAATCACTGAACCTGGAAAAGTATAGTAAAGAACCACTGCTGGAGAAAATAGTAGAACAAGGCAGGCGGCTGACCGAAAAGAGAGACATCACAGACATCGCTGAGTACAGCCGGCAGCGCCTGAATAAATTACCGGATGAATTTAAACGATTTGAAAACCCGCATATCTACAAAATTGGTTTGTCGGCATCCCTGAAGGACGAGCGGGACCGACTTATCGAACACTTTGAAGAAAAGGCTGGGTCGACAGTTTAGCATGCTCATAGTTTTTAAGCTGTAGAGCGCACGTTGAACTCAACAAATATTTGGCATTATGCAATCTGATAAATCAAGAATCTTCACTGTTCTGCTGATTTTATGCACAATCATAAGCCTTTGTTTTTATTCATGCGCTCCGGATTCTTCAGATCAAAGCGACCTTAACATTGCAGAGCAGAATGCTGTTTCAGCAAGTGATACAACAAACGCTCAGCGGGAAGATATGATTGTAGCAGGCGGCTGTTTTTGGTGCGTTGAGGCCGATATGGAGAAAGCACCCGGTGTCATTGAGGTTATTTCAGGCTACAGCGGGGGACAAATCAAGAATCCGGATTATGATAATTATGCCGAGGGCGGCCACAGGGAAGTAGCCCGGGTCATCTACAACCCGGAGCAGGTAAGCTACAAAGGCCTGCTATACTACTTCATTAAGCATATTGATCCTACTGACGCAGAGGGATCTTTTACGGATAGAGGCAAACAATATTCGCCCGCCATTTATTATGAAACAGAAGAAGAGAAAAAAGATGCCCGGGAGGTGCTTGCTGATATTGCGCAAAGGAATGTTTTTGAGGAGGAATTGAAGGTACCGGTGCTCCCTGAAGAACCTTTCTGGATGGCATCAGAGTACCATCAGGATTATTACAAAGATGACACCGTGCAGTACACTATTTACCGGAAGTTCTCGGGCCGAAGCAGTTTTATAGAAGAACACTGGGGTGAACAGGCTGATGTGATTCCGGATAGTTTAAAGCAGTAGAAGTGAGTCCTGAGAGACCAGAGATCAGAGATCAGAGATAGATATTCAGGCCTCAAAGCTATTATTCTGGAATTCTACGGCGGTGTTAACTATTTTTAAATAACACCTTTATTGACTTTATATCAATATAGAAGAGACTTAATATGGACAAGAGCAGCAAAGAGATAGAGAACAGGGAGTGGATCAATTCGTTACGGTGGATTTTAAATAACCGGCCGGGTAAACGGGCCAAGGAACTTTTGACATTATTGAATCAAGAGGCTGAAAAATACGGCGTTTCCCCGCCTGATTCCATCAACACACCCTATGTAAATACTATCCCGCCGACGGAAGAAATAGAGTATCCGGGCGATCCGGAGATTGAAAAGAAATTGACGGCGCTTATCCGGTGGAATGCCATGGCGATGGTTGTCAGGGCAAACAAAAAGCTGGAGGGGATCGGCGGACATATTTCAACACATGGATCCATCGCGGACCTGTTTGAAGTCGGGTTCAATCACTTCTTTAAAGTATCGGAGAATGGAATTCCGGATATCGTATACTTCCAGGGACACGCATCACCGGGCGTGTATTCACGGGCATTTTTGGAAGGGCGCCTGTCGGAAAAAGACCTCGAAAATTTTCGCCGGGAACTGGCAGACGACGGCGGACTGCCTTCATATCCGCATCCCCACTTGATGAAGGACTTCTGGAATAACCCCACCGTTTCGATGGGCCTGGCACCGCTCACATCTATTTACCAGGCAAGATTTAACAAATACCTTCAAAAAAGAGGATTGATTGAACAAGAGCCGCCGCATGTTTGGGGATTTTTTGGTGATGGTGAAATGGATGAACCGGAATCGATCGGGAACCTGGCGGTAGCGGCAAATGAAAAACTCGATAATCTCACGTTTGTGATCGACTGTAATCTGCAGCGACTCGATGGCCCTGTCCGTGGAAATCAGAAAGTCATCCAGGAGCTGGAGGCCCAGTTTAAAGGGGCCGGCTGGAACGTGATTAAAGTCCTTTGGGGAAGTGACTGGGATCCTCTGTTTGAAAAGGATGGTGAGGGACTATTAGTAGATGAGCTTACAAATCTCCCCGACGGTCAGCTGCAAAAATATGCGTACGCTGAAGGTGACTTAATTCGAGAAGATTTATTTGGAAGAGATGAGAAACTAAAAAAACTGGCAGAACCCTATTCTGATGACGAACTAAAGCTGTTGAAGAGGGGCGGTCATGATCCTCAAAAAATCTACAATGCATATAAAGCAGCACTAGAACACGAAGGTCAGCCTACGGTTATTCTCGCCCAGACAATCAAGGGCTATGGCCAGGGGGATGCAGGTGAAGCTAGTAACGTAGCCCATCAGCAAAAAAAGCTGGATTCAGATGCACTAAAACATTTTCGCGACTTTTTTGATGTGCCCGTTTCAGATGATGACATTGAAGACGTGCCTTTTTTGAATCCCGGTGATGAGAGTGGGGAAATTAAATATCTTCGGGATCGCCGCGAAAATCTTGGAGGATATCTGCCCGAGCGCAAAGACAGGACTGAACCACTGGAAAACCCGGATCCCTCTATTTTTGAAGATTATTTCGAAGGGTCAGGAGACGATGAAGCCGCCACCACGATGGTGATGATCCAGATTCTTGGAAAGCTGCTTCAGGATGAGAAAGTGGGAGATCACATCGTCCCCATTATTCCGGATGAGTCGAGAACATTTGGGATGGAATCACTCTTCCGGCAGGTTGGGATTTATGCTCCCGAAGGTCAGCAGTACGATCCGGTGGATGAAGACAGCCTGATGTATTACCGGGAAGAGGAGCACGGGGCAATCCTGGAAGAGGGAATCACAGAAGCCGGCTGCATGGGCTCCTTCATAGCGGCCGGAACTGCATACAGTCATCTTGGAATCAATATGATTCCGTTCTTCTTTTTTTACTCCATGTTCGGCTTTCAGCGAATTGGTGACTTTGCCTGGGCTGCAGCCGATGCCGGGGCGAAAGGGTTTTATATCGGGGGTGTCTCAGGCCGGACATCACTTTCAGGAGAAGGCCTGCAGCACTTAGACGGACAGAGCCACCTCTACGCGTTCGCATTTCCTAAACTGCGTGCATATGATCCCGCGTTTGCCTATGAACTTGCGGTGATTGTTCAGAACGGCATAGAGGAGATGTATGTAAATAAAAAAGACCTATCCTACTATATCACGGTGACAAACCAGGTGTATTCAATGCCACCCAAACCGGATAAACCTGAGAATATTGATGAGTATATCATCAAAGGGATGTACCGGTTTAATGAATCTGAAATGGAAAACGATGATCTGAAAGCCCATCTTTTCGGAAGCGGAGCTATTATGCAAGAGGTATTGAAAGCTGCCGAAATTCTTGAGGGCAATTATACTGTTTCAACAGATACATGGAGTATTACAAGCTATAAGGCGATGTATGACAATGCGATAGATACCGAGCAGGAAAATAGGGTGACCGGTAATTTGAACCGTAAGCGGACGAATATCGAAATTGCCCTGGACGGAACAGACGGCGTTTTTGTGATGGCATCTGACTATGTAAAATCCGTTCCACTAAGCGTTGCAAAATGGTTTCCGGAACCGGTGAGCGTCTTGGGAACCGATGGTTTTGGCCGCAGTGAGTCCGTCGAAGAACTCCGGAGATTCTTTGAGGTTGATGCCAATCATATCGCATATGCGGCCCTGTTTGAACTGACAAAAAAGGGCGATATCTCAAAAGAAAAGCTGTCAGAAGCAGCTGGTGATTTGGGAATTAGCCCGGATAAATTGAATCCAAGAACTTCCTAAAAAATTGACTTATGGCGAAAGAAATAACGCTACCTAAACTATCCGAAGATGTTGATGAGGGAAAAGTTGCCGAAATAATGGTGGAAGCAGGCGATTCAATTGAAGAGGATGAATCGATTATTGCCGTTGAAAGCGATAAGGCGACAGTTGAAGTGCCGTGTCCAGAATCGGGCACTGTGGAGGAAATAAAAGTCAGTGCTGGCGACACCATTAAAACAGGTGATGTGATTTTGCTTCTTGAGGTCGGTGAATCTGAAGAAAAAGAAATGGAAGAGGATGAGGATGAGGATGATGAGAAAGTAGCGGAACCCGACAAAAAAACAGAGGATAAAGAGCCACAAGAGGAAACAGAAGAAACGGAGGAAAAGGAAGAGCCGGGAGAACCTGAAGAAAAAAAAGAAAAGAAAGCAGAAGAAGTCGAGGGTGAGCCTGAAAAAGAGGAGCCGGAGACTGAGGAGATTCCGGCTGCCCCGGGAGCAAAACGACTTGCCCGGGAGCATAATGTCGATCTCAGTGAAATTGACGGCAGCGGTCCGGATGGACTTATTACAGAAGGTGACGTAAAGAAAGCAGCCGGTTTGAGTAATGAAAGAAGAACTCCGTCAACAGAACTTCCCGATTTTAGTAAATGGGGAGCCGTAGAAAGAGCGCCTTTATCAAACATCCGGAAAGCGACTGCAAAACGAACGCAGGTGTCATGGCAGGAGATTCCGCACGTCACACAGTTTGACGAGGCCGTTGTAACTCAAATCTTGGAATATATAGAAGAGCATCAGGATGCAGCTAAAGAAAAAGGCGGGAAACTGACAATTACGGCAGTGCTGACCAAACTGATTGCCACTGCCCTGCATCAGTTCCCGACGTTCAATGCCAGTATAGATATGGATAAAGAAGAGGTTATCCTCAAAAAGTATATTCATATAGGAATTGCCGCAGATACCGACGAAGGGCTGCTTGTTCCAATTGTGCGCGATGTTGATCAAAAATCTATCGTGGAAGTTGCCGTTGAAATTACAAACCTTGCTGAAAAGGCGCGGGGAGGCCAGCTTTCAAAAGAGGAGATGGAAGGCGGTAACTTTATTATCTCGAACCTGGGCGGAATCGGTGGCACACAATTCACACCTATTATTTACCACCCGCAGGCTGCCATACTTGGAGTCTCCGAAATGAAGATCAAGCCGGTTTATAACGGGGATACATTCGTGCCTCAAAAGACACTACCGCTGAGCCTTTCGTACGACCATCGGCTGATTGACGGTGCCGAAGGAGCACGATTTTTACGATATGTCTGCGATGCTCTGGAAGATCCGTACAAAGCGTTGCTTGGTGAATAGCTTGCTCATTTTTTGTTAAGGGTGATTTAAGAATGATTTGTAAAAGCTAATTCAAGAAAGTCATGTAGGTCAATGAATAGATCATTACAAAAGATGATGCCATGGTTTTGGGCAAAATTAGAGGTTATCGATGACAAGTAGCAGATATGAAAGATTTCCGGAGCTATTAAATGGTGTTGCCCCGTTTTAGAGCAAAATTTGTGCTCAATATGACAGCTTTAGACGTTTGAAATTAAATTGAATTCATTTAAGTAAACTAAAAGGTGAGCACTCATGCCAGTAAATAAGAGCGCGAACAAATGGATCATTTATGGCAGCTACGGCTACACGGGCCAATTGATTGCGGAAAAAGCAGCTGGTCTGCATGAAGAGGTGATCTTATCAGGACGCAACCGGGAGAAATTGATACAGCAGTCTGAGGAGCTTGGATTGCCCTATCGGGCGGCAGATCTTTCTAATACAGAGCAGATGAACAGCATACTGACAGATGCACATCTTGTGATTCACTGCGCCGGCCCGTTTGTTTATACCTGGAAACCGATGCTCGATGCGTGCATCCGAAACAGCTGTCACTACCTGGATATTACGGGTGAGATTGGGGTTTTTGAACGGATTAAGGCAAGAGATAAGGAAATTACTGACGCAGGAATTATGGCGATGCCGGGAACCGGGTTTGATGTGGTTCCGACCGACTGTCTGGCTCTTTACCTGAATAAAGAGCTGCCCGATGCTACCAACCTTGAACTGGCGTTTATGGGACTCGGAGGCGGCGTCTCTCATGGCACAGCTCAAACCATGGCGGAAAATCTTGGATTCGGCGGTGCCATCCGACAAGATGGAAAGATAAAATCAGTGCCGGCCGCCTGGAAAACCCGGGAGATCGATTTTGGTGAAAAAAGGCGTATGGCAGTTACGATCCCATGGGGTGATGTATCCACGGCCCATTTCACAACCGGTATCGAGAATATTGTTGTCTATACTGCCATGAAAAAATCGGCCATTCGCTGGCTGAAACGATCCAACTGGATTGCGCCGGTGCTTAAGCTTTCAGTGGTCAGACATTTTGTAAAGAAACTGATCAGTAAAAAGGTGACCGGACCAGATCAAACCGAAAGAGAAGAAGGGAAAAGTTATATCTGGGGTGAAGTAACAAATAGTAGCGGAGAGACAGTCACAGCCCGCCAGGTTACGCTTGAAGGGTACAGGCTTACCGCACTAAGTGCTCTTCACATCGCTCAAAAGGTGTCTGAAGAAAATTTCAAAACCGGCTACCAAACACCAGCCTCAGCATATGGTGAAGATTTGATTCTGGAGATTGTGGGGACGGATAGGGAGTTGGTTTGAATATTCATGTATGGCTCGCTTTGTTTTCATAAATGGGTTGCTGCAAGCTCAATTTATATCTTGTACAAACATCAGCTGCAGAAAATTCTTTATTAGCAGAAGCGGCGGAAAAGAGATTTGTTCCAAAATATTTAGAGAGAAAAAATTTATTTTTTTCTTTAACCTATTGGTATCAAGTAGTTTAATATGATCTATAAGATGACTTTAATCATAAAAATAATAATTTATAAGTGAGAGATAAAACTCATTTATTTAAATTAAAAATATGTAATTACTTGTTAAAACGGTGCCAATTCTATTTATTGATGCTTGGAGTGAGATCAAAAAATAACTACGGCTTATGGGTATTAAGAGAACTGTACAGAGATGTGTCCAAGATTCTTATAATCGAAACGACATAAATAAACTAATTACACATTGTTTTAATGTTGCAGTCACGTCACTGAGAATTAAATCCGGTTCATTTAAATCATTTATGATCAGGGAAGAGAATCTTGAGGATCTGGCTTGGGATTTCATTGCTGATTTGTTTCAGAAAAATGATACAGGAGAGTTGATTGTAATTAAAGATTATTTCGAAAATAGGCGTGTAGATTCAATGAGCAAAGGTGAAATAAAAACTGAACTTCGAAGGCTTGTTTGTTCAAAAGTCGAAGATAATGTATTCAGGTTTTATGGAGAAAAAGATCCGTCCCTCAAAAAGATCATTCGCAACATTAAACTGGCTGTAAAAGAGCACAATTGTAAATACTCTGTTTGCTATGAAAACGGAGATTTGATTGTTGATGACGGAAAGGTAAATAATTTATTAAGAATGCCGTCTGAGTTTATGCAGATAAAACTTTGTTCAAGGCTGACAGAAAGTTTGATGATTCCGGATATTCTCATTGAAGTGATCGATATCCTTGAGAATCAGAACGAGTATAAAAAAAGATTTTCCCTAGTGACTCTTGCTTCAATTATAAGGGAAAGCTTTGTGATTATTCAAGATTCTCAAATCGATAATTTAGATCCCGATGTATATTCAAAGATGCTACAGAAGGAGCTCGATAGATTTCTTGGAAAATCAGTTGACAGGGTCAAAGACAATATATCACGACACTACATTGAAAAAGGAAAGGCCGAACATCATGAAATAGAGATCTATTGTCAGACAGCTAAGGAGATTGTTAAATCCAATTTCGAGGGAACATCCGGAAGCTTGTCGCAGTTTGAACAGCTCAAACTACATTATCACCAGCTTGAATATGAGCAGTTCAGAAATAAACATCGCAGTGTATTAGAATACATCGTTAAAATGGTACGAGAAGACATGCTAAACTCGTTTAAAAAAGATTGGGCACATTTTCAGCATCGGTGATATGTTGTAAGGAATTAACTAAAAATAATGTGTTTTGAAAAAGCCGTCTGACAAGCAATTAGAAACCTTTGTGATAAATCCATCAGAACTAAGCGATGAGGAATTTGACAGGGTGAAACATGCCATTCAACATGATGAGGAACTGAGACTCATTGCTGATTGGCTCCGCCGCTTCTATCATACATTAGACAAATATGTTGAGGGTGCCAGACAGTTATTCAACGAAAAGAAACAGAGACCTTCAGTCATGGATCTCGAGCCACTGCAGAGCACAAAAAAAAATGGTAGAAGGGGTTTCGTGCTGGCTGCGCAAACTAGTGGGGCAGATAGCTTCAATACAATAGAACAGATTCGAACATTTGCTTCCAAAAAGTATGGTACTCTCATTAGAGTACTAAACCTGAAATCAAGAAATACGACCAAGATTGATGTCATTTCTGATTTTATAACAGATGATGATATTGTCATACTAATGGCATCCGGGCCGGATATCAGCCTTGTCACCGAACCGGGCGGTAAGATGGAGATCTCGTCAGAGGAAATTTCACATGAGGATATTAAAAAGTGGAGCTCCTGCAGAGTGAAACTTCCGGTTCTTAAATCAAAAGCCGATCGTGCAAGCACTGAAAGAAATGGATATCTGCTTGCAAAATCGCCGTCATCTGCCGGTATTAAATCAATCGAAATTATTCAAAAAGAGAACCACATTGAAATTTGTCCGGATCAGACTGAAGAGAATAAAATACTGAACCAATTAGTCGTCTTTGAAACTGGTAAAGTTCCCTCTCTATGGGAGTTAAAAAATGGCAGGGCCATTGTTCCTAAAACAAAATTTCAAAATAAAGATGTATCTCTATTCTTCTACAGTTAGTCCCTGAAAAATGCCAAATCCAATACGTGTTGAGGAAACATTCCAGACGCTGGTAGAGGATATAGAAGGGATTGAATCTATCCGGCAGAGAAACTCGATGCTGAGGGAGTTTTTTTATTTCCTTAATGGTGATTATAAAAAATTTGAGAGCTATATCGTCGAGCTGATTCACTATTGGCCATTGTACTCCAGTCCAATCACTTACTCCGGAATTCCGCCAACAGAGATTGCGGATGATCTGGGGCTCTTTCAAGAGATAGCAGAAGAAGTTGAGACCTTAGGTCTTTTGGATAAATATAATGACATTACCGCCAGACTCACGGAAGTCCTTGTCATAATGTATTTATGGGTGGGTGAATCAGATTCCGCTTATGAACTGCTGGAATTTACAGATGACCTGTTATCCCGACAAGTTAAAACTGGAAATGGCTCGGTTGACCCTGATGCTAAGAAGCTGCTCTTTAATGAATTAAGAGAAGTTCTAACTTCGGAAACCAGTAAAAATTGGGAAAGAAAAACTGGACTTAAAACCAGCAGAATTGTGCGTGATCTGGACTATATCATCAGGGAAAAAAAAGAGAATGAGGTGCTCGTACCCGTTGTAGAGACATTTGAAACACTTAATGGGAAAGACATATCGTATGGAAGGTTAAGGCGTATAAGGGTCACCGTAACTGGTGAAAATGATCAGCCATATGATCAAATTAGGCGTCGGTTTAATATTGTGGGTGTTGAAAAGCCGTTATTGCTGGAGGATTCTGATATTCCATTGGCTGCTCGCAATCTGCTGGAGCGTTTTTCTCCGAGGAAAAGAATTAAGAATTTTCATGGAGAACTGAATTACGAGTTCTCAGGAGCGATGCACAAAGGCCGCTCTTTTAATGCAGCAATCGCTGCCCTGTGGTTTACCGGACTGCAAAAAAAGGCAGATCTTCGCGAACGCTACCAGCTTTATACAAATATTGCAATAACCGGTGACATTGATAAAGATGGGAAACTCATTCCGGTTGCGGTAAATAGTATTAAGTCAAAAGTCTATGCTGCATTTTATTCATGGGTAACCATTTTAGTTGTGCCGTTATCACAGGCAGAGATATTTCGCAAAGAACTAGGTGAACTCAATGAGATACATTCGAAAAATCAACTTACCCTGATCGCTGCTGAACGGCTTGATGACCTTTTTTATGACAGACGAATATCTACTCATATGAATCCCTCAACGATAAAGTATGCTGCAAGTCGTATTTGGGGAAAAAAGTTTGAAGCGGTGGGAGTAGCAGTCATCATCATTATGGCATTATTCATATTTCGGCTTCTCTACGGTCCGTTAGATAAGAACCCTGTGCTTTATGAATTTAGTGGGGAAGTGTTGCAAATTATGAACCAGTCGGGTGTAATGCTCGAGGAAATACGTGTTGGCGAGAACACGGTATTCACAGCAAATTACCCGAGCTCTAACCCTTACGAAATCGTCGATTTTGCTGATGTCAGCGGAAATGAAATCCAGGAAATAATTTGGGCGGAATATTCACCCAGCTCTCCCGGGAAAATATATATGAAAGAAAGTGGTGATAATGAGATACTGTGGAGCCATGAACTAAAATATGATTTAACATTTCCGAACAAGCCGTACGTATTTCAAAATGATTTCACAGTTAAGAAATTAATTGCGGGAGACTTTCTTAAGGACCAGAACACTGATTTGCTCGTTAGCGCAAATCATATTACATATTTTCCCGGAATTTTATCCCTTAGAAATGGTGAGACCGGAAATGAACAATCAAAATTTATAAACCCAGGTTACATCTATGATTATATTATTGAAGATATTAACGGCGATGGCAAAATGGAGGTGGCGATCGGCGGAATATCGAATGCCTATAATAAAGCATTCTTAGCTATATTGGATATTGAAGAAGTTAAGGGTTATGCTCCTTATACAGACGAATATGCTCTTGAAGGGTATGAACCTGCAAACATGCTGTCATATATGCTTTTCCCGAAGTCAATAGTTGGTGAAACTATTGCAACATCAAGTTCACACAGTAGTATTTTTCAAATCAATTTTCTAGAGGAGTACGGGCTACTTGAACTGTACATGATGGATTTTTTAAATTATGAAATTAAAAATAAAAATATCAAGGAGGGCCGTCTTCATCTTTACCTGAATAGTGATTTTTCTGTTCAGAGTATTGGGACATCAAACGAATATGATGAGGCTGCCGATTATTTGTATGAAATCGGAGCGATTGAGAGATATCCGGACTATAAATATTTGGAAGAGTATAAAAATTCCATTTTATACTGGAATGGTGAAGAGTTTACAAACAGGACGGAAGATTGATTTTCTGGTAAAATTTAAAAATCGTATCGAGTAAGTTTTAGGTCTCGATGAATACTGATTTAAAGACGTTATCTTGCCTTCTTATTCAATCTAATCTCGCCCTGCTTCGGGGAATGCCGGGAAGCCTGACGGTATCAAAACGGTCTGTAACAACCTCATCTTCTTCCGGCAGATAAATCGTATTTTCAACGGTGCGGTTGATATACATCAGGTCGTAGTAAGTGGTATCTGCAACAATAGTGGAATCGCTGTAGAGAACGTACATCATGTCATACACCCCGATACTGTCCGGAGTAGCAGGTGGCCGGGGTGAAAACGAGAAAGCTTCTCTCTGGTAATCCCACATCTGAAACGTAAACCCCTCCTGGTCTCTTTCAAGGCGCAGGCTGATCGGCAGGGCATTGTAATTCCTGTTAAGAGACTCAAGTAAATCCGAGAGAATAGAATTTTGAACGAGGTCCATCATCTCTTCCTCAGAAACAAAATTAAGATCGAGCGTGTCTGCACCTTCAGGGTAGAAATAATCAGCAGAAAGTTCATTACTGGCATCACGTTGCTGTTCTTCAAAATTCCAGCTTCTCATAATTTCAGAAATACCGGGGTCGGGCTGATCAATGATATACATTTCCATGGATGGATGGACCACAACCATATCATCCGGTCCAAATCCATTGTTCGTAATATCAACAACTTCAATTCGTTCTATATCCTGTGCGTCACCTGGCAATAATAAACCGCTTAGAAATTCACGAATTGCATCCTGTTGAGTAAGTTCGGCAGTCGGCCTAAAGATCTGAGATACATTAGCATTTTCCATGAGGTTCTGTGCTGGGAGCGAAATTATAAAACTGAAAATCAACAACAAGGACAAAATTAGTGATTTAAAACTCATTTTAAACAAATGATTCATAAAGTTAATATCCGTTTTCATAGCTCACTCCACAACTGTCTGTATCGTCTTGCTTCATCAAGATTTCCATCCCGCCTGTGGAGGTCGGTGAGCAAACTATAGAGTGCTTTGGTATCATTCTCATTCAAGAATTGAACTTCATTTTCAGCTTCTTTTGCATGATTTATGGCTTCAGAAATATTGTTTTGAAGTAAGTCTGCTATTTGAAGGTTGGCCCGAGCTCTGAATTGACCTTTTACTTTTTTACTCTGCCGGAAATATTTCAGTGCAGTTCTGCGGTCACGTTCCCCCAAGTGGCGCTGTCCAATGTTAAAACAGATCAGACCGTAATCACTGAAATATTGGATATAAGTTGAATCAACCGGCATACCGTCTTCATTTGTTGGCGTTCGGTTGACAAGATTCATCAGGCGGTCTGCAGCCGTTTCATCTTTTTCCAGCTGATACTCTACTACGGCCAGCCTCCAGTCAACTTCATCTCTTGCAGTTTGCGTCTGGAGTGATGGTTTAAGCTCTTTAAAGCCCGATTCAGCGGCGTTTAGACGCTCTGAATTAACAAGCATGACAAGTGAATCCCTTGCAAAGCTCCCCTTGATATTTCCATTGTCCCAATTGATGAATTCGATCTCAGCTTCGGCAAATTCTTTATCTTCATCGGTTGGAGCCAGTTCTTTTGCTAGCTCAAAAGCCTTGAGAGCTTCCGGCGCCTGGAGGTAGTTGGTGTATGCTTCACCTTCATAATATGCATATAGAAACAGATCCAATGAATCCTGTTCTGAAATATGACCGTTTTCAAAATAGAAATCTGTCAGCGTTGAGATCTCCTCTTTTACTTCACGAGCCAATTTAAAGTTGTCTGCAGCTTTTGGGTAGTTACCAACGGCAGTGTAATTATCTGCGAGGACTTCAAAATAAAGCGGATCTCCTTTTTCAACTCTGGTAAGTTTTTCAAGTACATCTATGGCATTCTGATAATCTTGATTGTTTTGAAGACGTGTTGCTTTTATTTCATACAATTGAGCTAAGTAATATCGAGTTTCACCCTCAAATGGATTGAGTGTAACGGACTCTTCCATTGATGCGATGGCATTATTCAAGTATTCGGCCTGTCGCCTTTGCAATTCAGGGGATGGCAAATTTGAAGATGCACCAAGATTATTCAATTCGATAAAAAACTCAGCACCTTTATTAAAAGTCCTGATAGATTCGACTGAATCTTCCTGTGAGACAAAGTAATCGTTCGGATTATTTAACGTCAGATAGTACCACATTGTGTCACTTGATGCCCGGTATGCCTCTGCATCCATTTTGAGTTGTTCTGCACGCTGTTCTTCCTCAAAGGAAACAAAAGAACTGTTTGCGATCTGTTCGGCTTCAGCTGCAGTGGCACTATCAACACCGGCAGGAATAAAGAGGGATGGCTCTTCCACTGTGTTTTCGACCGGTGTATCGAGTGTGCTGTACGATGACGACGTGGCACAGGCTGTTGTAAAAAACAAACATATAATGACTAGTATATATAGATTATTCATAGGGATAGTAATTTTACTTTCAATTCACGTGCGTTCATTGTTCATATTCATCTTTCACAGATTCCCACCAGCTGAGGAAGATTCCGTAAAACTCTTTAGTTTGATCGATTCCCGCATCTCTCATCTGGGAATCAATCTCAGCTATTTCACCATCTTGATAGCCCACGCCTCCAACTCTTAAGCGGTTAGATTCACCACGAAATCCGCGATCGACCAGAAAAGTCGCGTTGTCATTTTCAACTAAGATTATTCGGACTTCAAACCGTTCTTCGCTCACCATCAAAAGAAGGTCGAATTGCCGTTCGCCAATAAAGAAAGGCACTCTTGACGTAAGCTGATTTTGATTAAATTGGCCGTCGCTCATCAGTCGTTCAGCGGGTACAGGAAGGGCAACGGGATTGTCTTCCATCCACTTAACGAGTGCGTTGTAATCAATCTCACTATAATCCTCCCCAAAGTCTTCCAGATTTTTCATTCCTACTTCAACGCCCGTTAAGTCGGTTCCCCTGCCTGTTGGCCCGCCCAGCCGGCTTCCACCCTCAACACCCGACATTCCGCCGGTTGCACCACTGAGAGTTGAGGTGGCTTCCATGGTGATACCAGAACTACTTGCGTCACTGTTATTTCCCAAAGTACGCCTGTCGGCTCTTGATGATCTCATTCCCCGATCTGAGAGGGTTTTTAACCCGCCCATTTGTTCCAGTTCAGAGTCTTCAATCCGGAGTGAGCGGCTCGGTGTGGTCTCTGTCTGCTGACGAGCCCCGGGCTGCCTTGAATCCCTGTTTATGGAAAGGTCAACTTTTACTCCCTCGGGCAACACCTCACTCATGTTTATTCGCTTCGGCGGTTCAGGTTTTGCTTCTTCCACAGGTTCCTCTTGTATTTCCTCAGTTTCCGGTTGTTCAGACTCTTCTTTTAGTTCTGGCTCCGGCTTAGGTGCAATTCTTGTAATATTTAACTGGCTGATCTCCCGGATATATTCCCGGGCTGAGTCTGCCTCCTTCACTTCAATAAAGGCTAAGAGGATATAACCAAACAGGCATAAGGCAAGCGTTACTAACACCGGTGCCCGATTCTTTTTAGGGATTTCTTGTTTTTCAGGTATAATCATCTATAAACGGAGTGTTTCTTCATTTACGTTCTTAGGGATACCCAGCTTGTCACAAAGATCAAGGACATCGATAAATGTCTGCATCTTTGCTTCAGCACTCAGCTCCAGGAGAGCCAGAGGGGTGAGGCCCTGAGATCGGATTTGATTTCTATACTGAAGCAATCCATTCTCGAGTTCTTCAACGGAGTCAAATACGCCTATCAGTCGTTCAGATTCTACTTCCGAAACACGAAATTTTGTGGCTGATTCAACTTCAATGGTCATCACCAAAGGCTGCCTGTCTTCGGATGGCTCACCGGGGTCACTTCCCGGTAATTCGATCTGGGATCGTACGGTAATATCACTGATGATGATGAATCCGAAAAGCAGGATCAGTCCGATATCGATAAATCGTATTAAGAAGGAGTTATTTTTCATAGTCAGATTATCTGCTTAGTAGTCTTACATCAATCGATTTTTTTACACCTACTTCGTCACATATCCTTGCGGCTTCAATGGTGTATCGTGCCTGCGTGTCATAATTGGCGCGAATTCTTACTTTAGCGAGATCCCCATAACGGTTTTGATGTTGCTGAATATACGTTTGAAGGTCAAAAGCACTGCTAAAACTCAAATTATCGCGTTCGTCGAAATAAGTGCCCTCGGGTGTGATGCCGATGTAAATAACATCAAAAAGCTCAGCTTCCGACTGTTCGGTTTCCGAACTGCTTGGAAGGATGATCTGTGAATCTTCATCGATATCGGAGATTACGATAAAGCCAAACAGCAGTATGAGAACCACATCTACAAATCGTAAAAGGTAGCTGCCTTGCTTCATACCGTCACTTCCTGGCCTACAGCCTGAAATTTTTTGCTAATGTTATAGTCGCCAAGATCAATATCCACTGCATTAAAGCCCGGTTCATCGCCCAGTGTGAAACCTGTTTCAACACGACCTTCTTTATTGGTTTTTTGAGTAAGTTTACTTTTTCCATTGTCGAACGTCCCATTTCCCATTGTCACTTTCATGGATACTTCTGTGTCTTTCACAGGATTTTCATATTTGTCCTGTACGACAGCAACAATCGGTTTTTTGATAGGCTTACCCGTTTCAACTGCCTGGTGATTATTCAATATCTTCAAGTTTTCAGGTTTAGCTGCTTCCACTGCAACGGAGATCTCCTTTCTTACCTGGTGGAATTTTTTGTCCGCCACCCGTATACCCGCTTTCTGCGTACCCGCTTTTCCATAGAGTGACCAGTTGAATGTAAATTTGCCGTTTTTATCGGTTTTAAAAGAGTGATTACCGGACTTTCCATTTACTTTACCGGCATGCATCAAAACGACCTCCACTGCCTGATCTGCTACAGGCTCACCATTTGTTCCCATTAATTGCATATCTATATTTTTGATCTCTTCACCTGCCGGGTAACTGTCCTTAATGGCTGATTTTTGAAGAATCTTATCGGGTTTATTTTCAGGTTTAGGCTCCGGCTTTGGTTCGATAACTGATTTCTCTGACTTGGAAGAATTCTTACGATCGGCTTCCGAAATCTTATCACGGATTTCATCTGAAGCTTTAGAGTTATTGTTAAGATTTTTTCCAGCTGAGTTCAATGTTGTCCGGGTTGGCGGAGCGTCCGTTGATTCGGGATTGTCGGAGAGTTCAATAAGCCGAAATCGCATTTCGTCAGCTTTATCGGTAACCTTTTCAAGACGTTTGGAGAAGTAGCCTTCGGTAAGAGTAGATGCAAAATTGAGTGTGATACTGACCACCAGCCCAAGAAGTGTTGACATCAGTGCAAGGCCCATCCCGGCGAGAATGGTCTCTTTTTCGAGACTACCGGTATAAAAAACGACAAACATTCCCCAGACTGTCCCCAGGAGTCCAAGTGCACCGGCGGTGTCAGATAGAAAATCAATCCTGTTTTTGAACGAGTTGAAGTTATTTTGCTGCAACTGGCTATAGTTCGAGATCTCATCATGCAGATAGTCTGCATTTTTATTGGTCTGAAACACATTAATTAATTTTGCCATGACCCTTGACAGCATGTGATCCGTCTGTCGTTCAAGCGTTCGTACCATCTGTTTCAGGTTCAGATCAGGGAATGGCGTGTTCATTAAAGCTGTGGATTTATTATTATCTCTGTAGAGCTCAAATACTTTCAGGCTGATGAGGAATAATCCAACGACAAGAATCGCAAATATTGGATAGCGAATATTTCCGGCCTGCCCCACTAAGGTCCACATACTCGAAGATTCAAGTAGGTTCTCTTCCCCGCCTTCTGCAACCTGGGTTGTATCTGTAGTGTCTGGGACTACTTGAGTGACTCCGTGAGCGTTATTCAGTGCCACAGTCAGCGACATCAAAAGAGTAAGTAATAAAATCAGAGAATACTTTTTCATAGCGGCATCAATTGTTTTTGAGAATTATATCAATTGTGTCAGGATCATTAATAATCTTCTGAACATCCTTGGTTATGTCGATCGTAATTTTTTGATGAATCTTTTGAACATAAATGCTTCTCTCGTTCGATTGATAGTCATTTCCATCAGCAGACCGCCAGTTTAGTGAATACCTGTATACCCCGGGTTCAATAAGGCTTCCGTTTTCAAGAATCCAGTCCCATTCAATCACATCAGGAACTGTTGAATTGCCCCGTATTTCATGCACTGGATAACCATCATTATTTACTATATGCAACGTCCAGTTCCGGATATCAACAGGGTGGGTATTAATAGTCTGTATTTTGGCAAGAACAGGTTCCATTTTGGTTAGATTCTCATTGCGAACTAATGGGGATATAATCGGTGTATTAAATCGAACAGAATCTTTTTGAGAGGGCAGGGTAATTTGCTCAACCTTTATTGGCTGTCCGGAACGGTCCCAAATCTCGTTTCTGAGACCAGCCGCTCTGATCTCATTTCCCTGGATCGTGTTTATATTGACTGGAATTAAGTCTTCCCTTCCAAGTTGAGTGAGTACGTAATTAATGGCTTCCCTGTATTGAGGTGAAATTGAAGAAGTTAGCTCAACAGTTTCCGGTATAGGAGCAGATGGCCGCAACATTTCTGTCGAATAAGGCGCAGTGTCTTTACCGGGGTCATCACCGAGTTCGCCAAGATCATAGTCCGAAAGAGCAGACAGGTCCTCCGGAGTTATGGTTTCTTCATCGATTTGCCTGACGATTTCCTTTTCCCGATAGATCACGTGATCAGTTTGGGAACTCAGGAAAATGTCTCCCGGAATGGATGGTTCAGGGACATTGCTTTCAAATGTTGGAAAAGTGGGTGGAAGGCTTTGTTTCTCAGGAAGCTTCGGGAGCTTATTGAACTCATATACAACGGAAAACATATGTGTACCGCTTGAGTTACCTGAAAACTCATTTACCGGGAGTTCAAACTGGTAGTTTACACTGTATCCGCGGCCAACATGAGCCTGGCCTTCCAGGTATGCGTTATTGAAATTTGTATTTGCACCGCTGCGAAGATAAAAACCACGGCTCGAGAATAGCTCAGCGTGCAGCGAACTTTCGATGCCATATTCGCCGTAAATAAGTTCAAAGGTTCCTTTCAGTAGACCGTAACGGTAACTGGCACCACCGAAAAACTCTCTTGCCACAGTGGCATCGCCGGAGGAAAGGGAAATATTAGGTTCATTGAGGTTTCGAACGCCTGTCGCTAACTCTACATCACGCAGAGGGCGAAAATAGATTCCGGCTGATGAGTTAAACGTGAACTTAGAATACCCGCCGCCAAAGACCGGATCCTCAAAGTCAAATCCTACGAAATTGTCGCTATTATAGCTCAGATGATAAAGTGAAATATTTGCACCTACCGATAGGTTGTTTATAATACGGTAGGACGTACTGACACCGGTTTGACTTCTGCTGAATATTGGGCTGTCGAAATACTGAATATTCGCACCACCGCCAAATTTAGAGCCGTACAGCCGTGGAAACAGAACAGAAAAATAACCTTGTTTATAGCCGATGCCGGATTCATCAAAAAATCCGAGATGATAGCCTTTAAGTCCAAGGGCAATCTGTGAATTTTGGAACGACATGATGGCCGGATTTGAAAAAACAGATTTACTATCCATTGATCCGGTTGATGGGCCAAGCAGCAAATCCTGTCCAAAGGCGGAATTGGCCAGAAAGAATAAAATAGCGATGAATAAAAGTTTTTTGAGGCTGTTCATTCTTTATCAGATTATAGCGCGAGTGTGATTGATCCCCTGCCCAGCAGTTGATTATTTTCTTCAACGACATACAGATAGACGCCCGGCGTTAGATAATTACCGCCGGAATCTCTACCATCCCACTGAATAGATCCGCTGTTCAAATCTCTCAGTGTTTGAACTAATCGACCGTTAAAGCTGAATATTCTTACTGTTGGATTAGAGGCTGTACCGAGCCGGGAAAAATCGAAGTCTACTTCATCATTAAACCCGTCATTATTGGGTGTAAATGGATTGGGGCTTATGGTGAGTGATCCCCTCTGTATTTGTATAGTAGTGGAAATGGAATTGTTTTCTGTCGTGGATTCATCAATTTCATCTTCGGGATCCACAACAAACCGAACCTCATTTGTTCCTTCCCTGCTGAATGAGTGTTCAAATGTGAAGGATCGGGCGTCGCCGGGATTAAGCGTTTCAGTAAACCGGATGCGTTCCTGCTCGTCATCATTTACAAGGAAAATCAGGTCAAACGGATCACTCACAACTTCATCGCGATCCAGCTGGAAACTTGCATCAAACCTATAGGATTGTCCGATAAGATAATCCCCGCTGATTGACTCTGCTGATATCTGAACGGCTACGAGGTCGGGCAAAGGTTCAATTCCTGTTCCGCGAACAGGAATTGTGTATTCAATATTGTCAAAATCGGAAGAGCCCGTAATTTGCAGGTCTGCAGTATACAGAACAGTATTCACCGGGCTGAACTCCATCGTAACTGACTGTTGATCACCGGCGGGAATGGAATAGGTTTCTGGACCGTGCAGGTCAAATACTTCCGGATCTTGCCCCTGTAGGAGTAATTCTATGTCAATATCAACATTGCCAGAGTTGGTAATAACAAATTCTGAAGATTCTGTGAGATTGATTTCTACCTCGCCAAAATCAATTAAATCGGGCAGTGTCAATTCTGTAATTGGCTCCGTACCTGTTCCGGTCAGAAGTATGCGATACTCAAGTACACCGCAATCGGATGTAGCTGTGATGACCAGTTCGCCTTCGAAATCACCAATGTTATCCGGAATGAATGACAGCAACACATCCTCATCCTGATTGGGTCCAAGTGTAATAGTCCCGGGACTAATGAGGTTGAACACATTTTCATCTGATTCAATGGTAAGCTCAAGGTCCACGCTTGTATTTCCTGTGTTAAGAATGGTTGCCGTTCGTTCAACGGTTGTTCCGACCATGGTATCTCCGAAAGCCACTTCATCCGGTGTTTCCAGATCACTTTCAATACCGCGTCCCGAAAGTTCAAATTCTACACCCTCCATGAGTACTCCGCAAGCGCGGTTATAGATCATGGTCACTGCTCCCTCAAAAAATCCACGCTCTTCAGGCGCAAACGTTACGGGCACAGAAAAGACGTCCCCGGGGTCGATCTCAAAACCGGTTACATCCGTCGAGAATCCATTACCCTCTAAAGAAACCTGAACCCCAAGCGGAAAAGGACAAAAATTGGTTACCTGAATTTCTTCAGTAACTGACTCCCCGAGACACACATCTCCAAATGCAAGGTCATTTCCGCCAAGGCAGGCAGCACGGGATGCCTCATTAAGTAAAACCGTTACTTCTCCCGTGGTTTGATTGGTTACCGCAAGATCAATGGAGCCATCATCATTAAAATCGGATGAGGTCAGCCCAACCGGGCCTGAAAGATTGTTCAGAAAGGCCTGGCCGGTAAATCCTGCAGAGTTATTAAAATTCAACAGGATGTTTCCAGATCCAAAATGGGAGCTTATCAGATCAAGAATGCCGTTTGCGTCTGGGTCGGCAGAGATTCCGAATACAGGCCTGGTCAACTGTCCGCTGGAAAGGGTATTCAGCAGTGCATAACTGCCAGAAATGTTTTCATAAAGGTAAACATCAGTTTCATCACTTGAACCGAGAAGTATATCCGGGAAATCATCACCACTGCCATTAACTGTAAAGTTATCTAACAAAATAAAGGTGGGTGTGAAAGCCAGCTCATCAATCAAAATTTCGTAAGAGAAATTTCCTTCACCATCGTTGATGAGGCCCGCTACCCTGTTTTCACCGGAAAGAGCCGCCACGATATCCGGATAGCCGCTGTTGTTAACATCGTCAACCACTATGGATAGCGGAACAAAGCCAACGCCGATTGAGATTGGTGAGGCAAAAGTACCGTCCCCATTATTGTAATGAATCACAATGTCGTCTGATCCGGCAGCAGCAACCACGAGGTCCCGATATCCGTTATTGTTCATGTCGGCCGCAACTACATCAACCGGCCGGTCTCCTGTGTCAATCAGTTCTACATCAAAGTCGAGCTGGCCATCTGCACGGTTTTGAAGCAGAATAAGCTGATTGCTCAGAGTGGCAGCCACAACAAGATCGGGATATCCGTCACGGTTCAGATCGGCCGATGTAATACTTGAGTTGGCTGGCAGGGTGGTGGATCGTAAACGGCTCTCTTCACCGGCGATCTCTTTTCCGGCATTTGGGTCAATCCCTGTTTCAAATGAGTTTCGGACCAGGTATTCACCCGTAATATGAATCTGATTTTCAAGGACAGTGACTTCGCTGTTGTTGGAGTTGATCACCACCAGGTCGGACAGTTTATTGTTATTAATATCAATCGCCTGAATAGCTGAGGGCTCGCTTCCTTCACCCAATTCATACATTGTATCGGTAAACCGGTCTGATCCTGCCTCTGGTAGAATGGTGAACCGCCACTGCTGCGGACTTGAAAGCGGAATTCCTCCATCAGTAAGCAGGTCAGTTGTCACCGTGATAGAAAGAACTTCTCCCGCTATATAGCCGCAGTCCGCGATTAAGCGGATTCGGTTTGAAGCGATTTGTTCAAATTCCACAGAAGCAGATCCGGACAGCGAGCTATGAATAAAAACGCTGTTCTCAGCGGTAGAAAAGTCAATATCCTGGCTGAACTCGATCTCAATCGGATCTGATCCGATTACATCGGTGCTTTGAGGAGCAGGAGTGCGTTCGGTAATAGTGAACTGACCGTAAGCATCTGCAGCAGAGAAGAACAGCAGGAAACCGGCCAATAGTAAGATAGTAAGGGGTATGAATTTAGTTTTGTGCATGATCATTCTTCGTTCAGTCCAAGTTCAGCCTGCATCTCTTTGTAGCGGTCGATATCCCCGGTGAGCTCGTAGGCGATCATTAGTTTTGCTTTGATGGAGCTGTTTTGCGGATCACTGTCCAGCAGTCGGTTCCCGGCATCGATCACCAGCTCGTAGTTGCCGCTGTCCAGGTAGATGCCCGCCAGCACCTCCAGCACCACCGGGTCGGTCGCGTTGCGCTCCAGGCAGCTGACCAGGTAGGGCTCAGCCCGCCGTACTTCGCCTCTGTTATAAAGGGAAAGCGCAAACTGCTTTAGATTGTCGTAGCTGTTTTGCTTGCTGATCAGGTCGCTGAAAGCCTCTTCGGCGCGATCGTATTGTGAGGTTTGCAGGTAGGCATCGGTGAGCAGCCGGTTGGGTCGCCAGTCTTCCGGGTGTTCCCGGCTGATCGGCCCGGCAACACTAATCACATCTGAAAAGAGCTCCTGCTCAATGAGCATTTCCGATAAATTTAGGCCGCACTCCAGGTGTGCGGGTTCAAACTCCAGGCAGGCCCGGTAGGCTGTTTCCGCCAAATCGGGCTGCCCGAGTTTCGCTCTTGATTTCGCTAAGAGTGGATAGGCTTCCACTCTATCCGGAAATACCTGCAGGGCAAGCTCAAACTGCCGGACTGCCCGTTCATACCTGTTGTTTTGATGGGCCTCAATGCCGTCGTTAAATTCCACCCTATAGTTTCGCTCACGAAGAAACTCAATATGTTCTCTGTATACGGATGACCGGTTGATAGATCGGTCGAAATAGGTATTCGCCTCGGCATAGTTCTGTTCCCGGCTCAGCAGGTTGCCCATCAGGTAGTTCGCCTCCGGGTCCTGCCCATTGCGCGAAAGCTGCTGCTGAACCACACCTTTGGCACGGTTCAGGTCACTCCCCGACATATGATGGTTGAACTCCCGCATTAGTGTACTTTCGCAGGCTGACAAGAAACCGAGAGGTAATACGAATAAAAGACAGATTAAAAGATATCCGGTACGAGTCTGCAGATGGTTTGCCATATAAAAGTCCTTGTATGGAACGAACGAAATTGCTCTAAAGTCACAATCAGGCGACACCAGTGAAATACTGCCCAAATTCTACAGAGTAGAAGAATACGGATGCATTTTTTAATGCCGGGTTGCCACCTGAATGGATTATTTGGTAAGAGTTCCTCGCAGGCTGGGAGAGGTGCGGAAAAGTTTTTGAGATAGAATTGTAACAAACAGAGCTTTAATCTTTTCCCTCGCGTTACTTGTAATCTTTGTATTTATACAGATGATTCTGAGCTAAAATGGGTCAATACCTTGTAATTCAGAGACTTTCTCACTGATTATGTAGGTGTTGTTATTGTGCCAGAAATCATTGCGACAGGTGTTAATAATGCATTCCTAAACGCTGTAATTGCTTTTCTTAAATTAGATAGCGTTCAAGGCCATACACCTACGTCAGACGATTACGTAGTGTCTGGTTTTAAACCAGCAGAGCATCATCAATACATCAAGATTCCAAGAACAATTATTAGGCAAAACTATTCGAGTGCAAACAGATATAATTTTGGAGAGAGGATTGCGATTCTTTCTGAATGCCAATTTAATGTCACAATCGCAGACGGCCAAGTATCACTGAGTGAGGATGGAGACTTTCCTTCTATTGTAACTACAATAAATAACCAATTCCTGCCTGTAAGAATTGGTACGGATGACCAATATTACATTACTGCCAGGCAACTTTATGGAAAGAGTGAGATCCCGTTTGTGCCTAGGTTTGACTATTTCGAGGCGTTTAAGGATTCGCTATTGTATTGGGATGCGGAGAGTGAGGATTTCGAGAAGTTAGATTGAGCTAAATTTGGTGATGTACTAGTCTTCAAAAGACTTTAATAAATTAGTTTTAATGGCTTTGTTGTTCATGAAAGGGGAATTATTGGTTTGCAGTTATTCTCTGTTAAACTGTTTAATAAACACATATATCAGATGTAATTTTGAGTCTTGTGACAACACATACCACTAAAACCTTGTCAAATAATTTCATTTAATGACAAGAAAAATTCTGCAACGTAAATTTTATGTAATGAACTTAAGTAAAAGTAATTACAAAATCTCTCTAAAATGAAGAACATAATCTTATTAATCTTCTCTTGTATAATTTTTCTGATAGTGGGTCAAGGTAGTGCATTTTCGCAAAATAATGTGATCGATGAATGCTTAGATAATTTTTACTATATCAATATGGATGAGATATCATCTCTTGAGCAGACCGGCTGCATAATAGAGAGATCTATTGAATTCAGTGAAGATCCTCAAATTGAGGGTTTGGTCAATTTTCATGTCCCCAATAACTTTGCTGCAAGTTGGTCGAATATATATAAGCTTTTTAGTAAAAATTATTTTTTTGGGGGTGTAAAGAACATCTATGATTATGATGAGAGGTTGCAACGATATAGCGATGTGATAATTGAATATGCAACATTTTCTGAAGCACCAGTTAATGTTATTAAAGACTATCAGATAAAATATATAGTTGATAGATTTCCAAATTCTGATCCAATCTTAAGAGATGGTATGCTTGATTTTGCAAAATCAAGTGTTACATCTTTACAGACAATTGGGGACATATCAAATGTCTTAAATGTTGTCGATAATTATTCATCAAAAGTTGCAGAACTTTATGAGTATACAGATGCAAGTAATATTTATAATTTTCCAGACTCCTTCGGAGGATTTAGCAATCTATCTAAACAGTTTGGAGCCGTATTTTCAGCAGTAAATATTGGTCAAGAATTATCTGATGTTTTTGCACAAAGTTTATTGATGCATGCACTAAACAATGAAATTTCTTTGTATCGTTTATATGAACTCAAAAAGTATTTGAACGATTCAGAAATTATCACAGACCCTGCATTTAATGAAGCCTTTTTGCTTGCTGAAGAATATCTTAAAAATTATCAAACTGAAGAATATTACAAGCTCTATTTAGAAGAAATCAAGGAAAGTTTACCATCTCTTGCTCTCGAAAGTGTTAGTCTAGCTAAATTTTTTATTGGTTCTGCCGTCGAAAGTTCACTAAAGGCTAAATTGGTTTCCTATTACAGTGCAAAACTTGGTATTTCATCTGCTAAGGCTGCCACTATTGCAGGGCCAATTGTAGTAAAGGCAAGTCTTGCTCTTTTTGCAGTTGTTGGGACAGCACAGGCTCTTTTATGGATTGATGATTCTGTAAATAGTGGTATGCGAACCGTATTAGCCTCTACAATTGCCTACGAACTTCAAGAAAATTCAAGTGATAAGTCCCTAATTGCATATGGTGTGCTTTTGACATCAAAACATATGTTTGATACTCTCAAGAAAGATATTGACATATTATTTTTTAACGAAGATGAAGAAATCATTGAAAGTCGTTATGAAAGGTTTACTTCAAAAGCAGTTCTTTGGTTAAATGAACTTCTAATAACAGAACCGAACACATCTTCTTTATCAAATGCTTTGGTGTTACCAGCGATAGGTAATACAAATACAAGTTTCGAATTCAATATAGATTATTCGTCTACTGATAATTTTTCACCAAACTCAATTAATTTAAATATTAACGGTTCTAATTATGAGATGTCTTCTTCTCAGACTTCGTATAGAACAGGAGCGAAATATAATTACTCTACTTCGTTTTCAGAACCTGGTACTTATGATTATTTTTTTACAACCGAAGTTTCTGGAAATAATTTAAGGTATCCAAAGTCAGGGTTTTTACAACTAGAAGTTGGCCAAAGTGCAGAAGGTTGGGATTTAGCAGTAGCGGGTTCTAGTACAATAAATCCATCTCAGCCAATTGAAGGTTCTTCCATAAAAGTATCAGCTGATGTAAAAAATCAAGGCATATACACTTACGATGAAGCTACCATAGAAGCACGTCTTGTGAATCCATCTGGCACCACAATAGATACTGATAGTCAAATCCTGACTAATATCAGTCCCAATTCTAATGTTGAACAGAATCTAAGTTTGCAAATGCCCAATTCTGGGCCGGATGGAACTTACAAGGTTATAATAAGTGCGAGAGGTACCCTGGATGAGAATATTGATAATAACGTAATAACCAAATCATTTTATATCGGAGAATTACTTGGTACTCAAAGTTATTCTTCAATGGAAGAATATTTAGACGTAATGCCAGTAAACAATACAAATCCTTCTTATTGGGATGACTTTGCTGTCACATCTTTTAGCATTAATGGCGATGATTTTAATGTATCTGGCGTGGATAACGATGGAATTATTTTTGAAGGTGAAGATAACGTAAAAGAAAAAATTCTTATAGATGATATTGGTCATTACCCTGAGAAGCAGATTGCAATATATGTAAGATCAGCTTCGGCTGATGCGGTCAATCAATTAGGTTCGATAAATCGTTTAGTTGCGGATCAAACCTATGTGCCATCATTTGCTACAGATAACATATTTCTAAGTAAGGGTGAAACAGCTACCACGATTGCTACTTTACCTTCAGGTTACAGTTATGACGATTATAAGGTGTCATCTGAGGATGGAAATGCAAATGAAATTGAAAGCTGGATACGCGACATTGATCAAAATTCAAATGAATTGGCAATTACTTGGAATATTCCATCCAATGTTAAAACTGGAAGGTCTGAGATTTACTTGGTACTTGAATATGACAACGAGAACCCTACTTTTTCTAATCTTTATTTAAATGTAAGAGACCCGGAACCAGAAATTACAGCTATTTCTTCGACAACATTATCTGCAGATGATGTTATCTTCGTAACGGGAACTAACTTTGGCAACAGTGAAGGTACCATTCTGTTCAATGATTTAAATGGCGATATAAATTCCTGGACTGATACACAAATCTCAGTTACTATACCGGAAGGAATCAGCGATGGAAATCTTTTAGTTAAAAATGCAAATGGCACAAGTAACGCAAAACCGTATCAAGTCGTAAGTAGCACTGGTGATCCAATCGTGTTACAAAGTATACCCGATCAGACTATGCAAGCAGGTGGGACTTTATTTGTATCAGAACTTTCTAATACATTCGATGATCCTAATGGCGACATATTAACATACGATGTGAATATTGAACATACTGCATTAACATATGATCAAGAGAGGTTAGAGAATAGAGAGCTTGTATTAGAAGCAAATGATAATTCTTTTGGCACTCACAATGTCTCAATCACGGCAACTGATGCAGATAATGCCTCGGTAGATGATGTATTTGCGGTCACAATTGAGCCGAAAATAATCGCAGATTTTACGGTAGATGCGGATAGTGGAGGTGTTCCATTCCAAGTTCAATTTACCGATGCTTCTAGTCCCTCTGCTGTTATTTCATCCTGGAAATGGGATTTCAACAATGACGGTATTATAGACTCTGAAGAAGAGAACCCTCAATACACCTATCAAGAAACAGGCAATTACAGCGTGAGATTAATTGCTGGTGATGGTGTAAGTAATGATTCTGAAATCAAAGTTGATGCCATTGAAGTTGTTGACGGGAATCTGCCGGATATGGCTTTAAATACCGAAGAGCTCATAGAACCCATTGATTATCTGGGTGGCTCATTCAAAATATACGTCCAGAATACCGGTTTTGGCACCCTTGATTGGTCAGCTAGATCGGATGTGGATTGGATATCTATTATAAAAGAAATTACAAATGAAGAGTCAGGAGTTGGACAGGCTTTAATTACAGTCGATCCATATCAAGGTTGTGGAAGTCTTACCAGAAGTGGTAAGATTATTTTTAACTCCGAAAATGCTAATAATGAGTCAATTGTGGTAAGTTTAGAACAGTATGGAGAGGAAATGTATAGTGAAGGGCCAGACTTGGTTTCAAAATCTATTTCCGGCCCACCAATAACCAGAAAAGGCAGTCAAATAGATGTTAAAGCTGTATATAGAAACAGTGGGGATGATACTGCTCCAGCGGGATGGATCGGAAAAATTTATTTGTCCAACAATAACCAGTCGTTTGATGGAAGTGAAATAGAACTTAATTCATTTGTAGAAGAAAGTGAGTTATGCTATGAAGCTGCGGACACGGAAAAAACAATTTCTGTAAACATCCCTGATACAATAAGCCCCGGATCATATTACTTAGCACTTCATGTAGACGCAAATGATAATGTACCTGAAATTGAAGATCTTTACCCTGAATTTTTTGATTCGGATAATAACATCGTATTTGGAAATGAATTCCAAATCTCTGATACAACGGTCATTTCACCGCCTCTTCAGACCGTTCCCCAAGATGATGCAGTTGATGTATTAGTTGATTCTCCCTTTGAATGGGAGCCGGTAGAAGGAGCAGATCGATATGAGCTCCACTTCAACGCCAGTAACCCCACAGCCATGATCGTGGAGACGTTCGTTGATGGAACGCAATACGAGCATACAGAGCCATTGTTGGCAGGCAGAAATTATTCCTGGCGAGTCAGGGCCATTCAGGGTGAAACGGTCGGAGAGTGGAGCCCTATTTGGGACTTTACGACAGGTATTGACACCAGCGAAGACACAGCGATATTCACTGATGATTTTAATGATGGAGATTTTACGAGCGACCCGACATGGGCTGCGATGCCCGGTTCGATTGTACCAGCCAGTTTGTTTGTTGAAAATGGTGAATTTGGAGTTATTAGAAGTGGTGCCGGTGGAAGTGGTAGCTGTGGAGCTATTGAAACGCCGGTAAACCTGACTATTACGGATTCAACGACGGTAAATTTTGATGTTAAGGCTTCTTATTCGAGTGTAGCTGATGGATCTGGCTTTAATAATGGAGAGTTTCCGATTAATGTAAGGCTTTATCTTGAGCGCGGTAATGGTGACGATGGCATCCTTCAACTCTCATATAATTACCGTGGAGGATCCGACCGTACATCAGGTAATTTGATACAGCGAGGTTTTGGTGATGTAACGCAGGGAGTCTGGTTGAGGAATCAGCAATTTAACGTCCTTGATAACTACCCAGACGCTGTTAAAATTACTAAGATCTGGATTGGTGGCTGTGGTTGGGATTTTGAGGGATACGTTGATAATCTCAGTATTAGTAATGCAGCTGAAAATTCAAACTGGACTATTAAGGTGAATTCAGCTCCTGAAGAAGGAGGAACAGTTGAGGGGGCTGGTAGCTACAATGATGGTGACCAAATTTCTCTAACAGCAATGCCAAATCCAGGATTTGAATTTTCATATTGGAGTGAAGATGGAGTTGAAGTTTCATCAGAAAACCCAATCATCTTCGCGATTTCAGAGGACAGGGAACTAACAGCACATTTCGATCCCAAGGAAGGGCTTGTGGAGTATGGAAATTTTGCGGTATCTGCAGGTATTGTGCATTCTGATAGCGATTGGGATGCTGCAGTGGATTCCATTTTTGGAACTGGTTACAGAGTTGCAGACTGGAATGATTTGGTCAATTATCACTCTAGCGGGAAAGATATACTCGGGTTATTTGATAATCTTGGTTTAACAGACTATGGAAACAGTGTATCTGTCTATCGATCGGGTGAGAAAATCTACTCCCAATCTAGTACACTTACGAGATATTATTTCGCAACACGTCATGAAAATGACAAACCTGGCAACTATTTAGCACATGAAAATATAGATAACTACACGATTAGTCTGGGGTCGTGGGAAGGAGATCGTTTCTTACTGGCTTATAAGGAAACATCTCCAATTCAATATGTAGGCAACATAGAGCATCTGGAAATCCGTGCTGGTGATGACATGTTTAAACGATCAGATACATGGAGATATGAAGATATATCTAACTTGTTCAATGGGGGCAGCGCCCCAATAAGTTATTCGCATGAAACTAGCAATAGTGAATGGGTAGAACCTAGCATCGAGGAAAATGTGCTTCAAATCGCGGCTAAACGCGGAAATATTGAGGGTGAGGCAGCTACTATCTCTATATCAGCGACTGGATCGGATGGTGAGACAGCAACGGGTACATTTAATGTGACGGTTAGTCCGGCATTTGGTGATGTAAATGCCGACACACGTGTCAACTCTTTTGATGCTTCGCAGGTCCTAAGAAATGCTGTTGAATTGATTGACTTTAATGCTATTCAGGACGACTTGGCAGATCTTAATCGTGATAGTCGTGTGAATAGTTTTGATGCGTCACTTATCCTTCGATATGCGGTTGAACTTATTGACGAAATACCCATTAATTCAGGAACCTCTTCAGCACTGGTAATGGCATCGGCTCAATCGACTGGTGTGAGTGGCTCTGATCCGACAAGTAGGCAGCTCATCTGGGGAGCCCCTGATCAACAGGAAACAAAGATTTCGATTCCAATAAGTATCGAGGGAACGGGTTCCGTCTATTCGATTGATTTTTCCGGATCCTATGATGCGTCATTGGGGGTGGTAAGCGATATCGTTTTCAGTGATTTGCCGGATGGCTGGGTGGCAATAGATCGAATCGATGAAGACGAAGGACGAATTTACATTGCAATGGCGGGAAGCCGACCTTTTGAAGGTGATCAAATTGCGAGCCTGGAGTTTGAACTCTTGAATCTATATGAAAGTCTACCTCTTTCTGGAAATGGGACAATCAATACAACAGGATTTTCGATGGATGAGCTGTCGGTAAGAGAAATCCCAGATGAGTTTGCGCTGAATCGTAACTATCCTAACCCCTTTAATCCATCGACAACCATTAGTTATCAGCTGCCTGCAAACTCAGACGTACGGCTGGAAGTTTATAACATCACAGGTCAGCGGGTCCTTACGTTGGTAGATAAGGCAATGGATGCCGGAATGCATACTCATAGGTTTGATATGTCGGCATATTCCAGCGGTGTATACTTCATTCGAATGCAGGCAACTTCTGAAGTAGCCGCGTTTCAGGACGTTAATAAAATGACTCTGATTAAATAACTAATCTCGAATATCTTAAAACCATTTGGGGAGATGTACGAATGATTAAACATTTAATTCAGAGTCTGATTTTAATCTTTTTGTTCAGCTGCGGTGCAGTTGTCGCCCAGGATATTTCAATAAATTTCGAGGGAGAGCTAAAGGGAGACGTCGGCGAAGACGTATCGCTATCAGTTGAGGTTTCTGATCTGACAGGTTTAAACGTTTCAAACTTTGATATCCGGTTTTCTTTTGATTCAAATCTGATATCCTTTGAATCGGATGATATTGTTGAGGGAGATCTGATTAACTCACTGACAGCCAATGTGACTGACGACGATCGTATCTTGGTTAGCTTTGCAAGCTCTTCACCTATATCTGGGTCTGGTGTACTATTTGAAATAACGGGAGTGATCGTAGGTGAAGGGACAAATGATTCAGGAGTCGTCGTAACGGAACTTTTCTTTGGCGATGGATCCTTGGATGTAGCTCCGGAAATACCGTTTGATATAGTTGTTATGCCTACATCCAATGGCTTGAACATAACAAATCCCAATCGATTCAATTTAGGATCGAATTTTCCCAATCCATTTAATCCATCTACTCAGATTATCTATAGTTTGCCTTCACGATCTGAAGTGGATATCAGCCTGTACAACATTGAAGGGAAGAGATTTGCCAATTTGGAGAATGCGACAAAAAGTGGGGGAGAGCACATGTTGAGTTTAGATTTATCAGGACATCCATCAGGCTCTTATTTCATCCGGTTTGATGCGATAGCGTCTAATGGAGAAAGGTATAGTGAGTCAGAGCTAATTACACTTATCAAGTAGATAAGCTTTATTACAACAATTAAATGCTTTAGGGGAAACGTATGAAATCGAATACAGGAGTAATTAATAAGTGTGCGTTATTTTTCGCATTATTTATGTCAATTGCAGGTATTGGAAATGTCCAGGCGCAGGATGTCACTCTGTCTTTTCCGGAAGAGATAAATGGCGAACCCGGTGACCAGTTTTCGATGGACGTTGTCGCGAGTGACTTGACTGATCTTGGGATTTTCAATTTTGACGTGGAGATGTCATTTGATTCGTCACTGCTCTCGATTACGAATGAGGATATCACGGCAGGCGATGTGCTGGATAGTCCATTGACCTTAAACGTCACCGATGATGACCGGATTCTGGTGAGCTACGCGAGTTCGCAGGCGCTGTCGGGAGCCGGCATGCTGTTTACAATCTCGGGGACGCTGGCGGATGCAGGACAAAATCCGGAGGGGCTTAAAGTCACCGATCTGTTAATTGGCGATGGATCTTTAAATGTCACCCCGTCGGTACCGGTGGTCATTGATGTGGATATAGTCGATCCGCCGGAAGAGGTAGCTTTAGGTTTTGGCGGTTCGATCAGTGGCCAGTCGGGCGAGTCGTTCTCACGGGATATCACTGTGAGTGACTTGACGGACCTGGACGTGTCGAATTTTGATATGGAAATGTCGTTTGACGCGTCACTTCTCACGATTATGGATGAGGACATCCAGGGAGGCGATCTGCTGGGCGGCCCGTTGACGGTGAATGTGACCGATGATGACCGAATTCTGGTGAGCTACGCAAGTTCTCAAGTACTAGAGGGAGCCGGCACGCTATTTACAATTTCGGGAATACTTGCGGGAGCAGGAGAGAACCCGGAAGGGCTGAAAGTGACCGATCTGTTAATCGGCGATGGGTTGCTGACGGTTACGCCCTCGATACCGGTAGATATTGAAGTGGATGTCAGACCTGTGCCGATTGAGTGGGAACTCTCCACACAGCGCATTAATATGAGTGGCTCAGATGCAGCTACTACAGAATTTGGGATTACGCAGACTGCCGGAACCGAAGAGCTGATCTGGGAACTTTCTAAAAATGTTGATTGGCTGGGTTTCCCGGATGGAATGACAGGATCGGGTAGTGTGAGCGTGGCTTTAGCCATTGAAGAGAATACCCAGGCCGCATCGCGTGAGGGGCTCATTACCATCACTACTAATGCAGGCAGAGATCAGGTGACGGTAATCCAGCCAGGGCAAACGGGTGAGGTAACTTTAGGTTTTGGCGGTTCGATCACTGGTCAGGTGGGCGAGTCGTTCTCACGGGATATCACGGTGAGTGACTTGACGGATCTGGACGTGTCGAATTTTGATATGGAAATGTCGTTCGACGCGTCGCTGTTGTCGATCACGAATGAGGATATCAAAGCAGGCGATGTGCTGGATAGTCCATTGACTGTAAACGTCACCGATGATGATCGGATCCTGGTGAGCTATGCGAGCTCTCAGGTGCTGGAAGGAGCCGGTACGCTCTTTACAATTTCGGGGACGCTGGCTGATGCAGGAAATAGCCCGGAGGGGTTGAAAGTCACGGATCTGTTAATTGGCGATGGATCTTTAAATGTCACTCCGTCGGTACCGGTGGTCATTGATGTGGATATAGTCGATCCGCCGGAAGAGGTAGCTTTAGATTTTGGCAGCACGATCACTGGTCAGGTGGGCGAGTCGTTCACACGGGGCATCACGGTAAGCGACCTGACGGATCTGGACGTGTCGAATTTTGATATAAAAATTTCGTTCGACTCGTCACTTCTCACAATCACAGATGAGGACATCAATGGAGGCGATTTGTTGGATGGTCCGCTGACCGTAAACGTCACCGATGATGACCGAATCCTGGTGAGCTATGCAAGTTCGCAGGCGCTGTCGGGGGCCGGTAAGCTGTTTACGATCTCAGGGACGCTGGTGGGTACAGGAGAGAAACCGGAGGGGCTGAAAGTCACTGATCTGCTGATAGGTGATGGGACGATTGATGTAAGCCCAGCGGTGCCGATTGATATTGCGGTGATTGTTAAGCCAGAAGATAGCTTAGAAGTATCCAAGTCGGAACTAATATTTGCGCCTGCCGCAGGCTCTCTAAGCTTTACAGTAACCTCAAATCTTTACAATTGGACAGCAATAGCGGACCAGGAGTGGATCACGATCAGTGATGCATCAGGCAGCGGGGATGATGGCGAAGTTACGGTGACAGTAACTGAAAATATGGAAGATGAACCACGTAAAGGAGCAATAACTGTTTCTGGAGGTGAGCTGTTGCAAACCATTACCGTGGTTCAGGAAGCTCAGCAGCAACCAGTCACCTGGAAAAATTTTGGACATAGTGGTTTCAATGTGGATGAAAATGCAGATTGGGAAGTAGTGGTAGATTCCGTTTTTGGTACGGAATATAGAGTGGCAGACTGGTCAGATCTTATCGATTATCATGAGAAGGGAAATGACATTATACAATTATTTGATTCCCTGTCAATTGTTAAATATGGGCAATCAGTATTTGTCACACGAAATGGCAATAAGAAATATTCCGGTAACCGATGGTACTTTGCATCTCGTCATGAGGGTAGTAAGCCGGGTAGTTATCTTGCACATGAGAATATCAACAACTTTACGATAAGCCTTGGCTCCTGGGATGGTGACAGGCCTCTACTGGCCATAAAAGAGATAAGAGACCTGCCTGATCTGATGCCGGTGATTAATGAAATGTCTGTTTCAACCACCGAAGGTGCACAGTATCTATTGAATTACGAATATGACATACAGAATATAGGCCCCGGTGGGTCCGAAAATTTTGATACCTATATATATTTATCCGCCGATACTCTATTTGATGAGGATGACAGATTGCTCAAAGTTAAATCTGAATCACCACTAGACACAGAAAGCAACCGTATTATTACAGACAATGCTGTCATTCCGGATGATCTCAGCGCCGGTGATTATAACTTGATTATTTATGTAGACAAGACGGGTTTAATTGAGGAAGTGGATAAGAATAATAATATTGATGTTTATAGTCCTGTTATTGTTTCAATTGAAGAGCCTGGCAATATTCCTTCTTCCTTCAAATTATCGCAAAACTTTCCCAACCCCTTCAACCCAACCACACAAATAGAATATGCACTACCGGAAATGACTTATGTAATGGTTGAAGTTTACAATATGCTTGGGCAGCGTGTAGCTTTACTGGTAAATGAGGTAAAAAGTGCAGGCCTTCATCAAGTGAGCTTCGATGCCTCAAACTTTTCAAGTGGTGTTTATCTGTATCGCCTGCAGACGGATTCCTATACGGAAACCCGACAGATGATGCTGATTAAGTAATCTTTCAATCAAAAGACCTGTACAGATCGGGTCTCAACCAACATAAAAATCCCCGATCACCTCTGCGGCAGTCGGGGACTTTTTAAACTGAATTTTACTTTTCTTGTCTTGAACTTACCGGCGGTTAACCAAACTACTACTCCATACTCGCCATTTCACCGGCTCCCTCAGGAATCCAGCTGTTAATAAGCTCTTCATGCTCATTCATCCACTCCATAGTGACTTGTGAGACATCCTGGTCGGACTGTTCTACGGCTACCATCAGGTCGCCGAGCTGTTCTTCAGTGAAGAACATGTTTTTGAGGAACTGTGCGAGTTCGGGCTTATCCTGTTCAAGGTTTTGGCGGCCCATAATGTGAATATTTCCTCGTTCCCATAACATGTTGTCTTCATCCTGCTTAAGGAATTTGAGGTCCCAGCGGCCAAATTTCCAGTGTGGCTGCCATCCTGTAACAATAATCGGTTCTTCATTTTCAATGGCTGAACTCAGAGCGGCTGTCATGGCCGGTCCGCTGGATGTGATGAGTTCATAATCAAGATTGTATTCATCAATCACTTCCTGTGTGGTCTGCATTACGCCGGCCCCGGCATCAATTCCTGTAATCTGACCGTCGAACCGCTCGGTATACTGATTGAGATTCGATATGCTATCGACTTCAACATAGGTGGGAACTACAAGTCCGCTTTGTGTTCCTTCGTACACATGGCCAAGATCAACGATGTCTTCTTCGAATCGTTCTATATAGTTTTGATGAAGTACAGGAAGCCATGTTTCCATAAATGCATCCTGGTCTCCGTTGGCAATTGCTGTATACGCCGGTCCAACATCTGCCGATGTCAGATTCACGTCGTATCCCATTTTCTCTTCCAGAACGTTTTCGGCCAGATGGGTATAGGCAATGCCCTCCGCCCAGTTTACATAGACAAGGTCAGCTGTTTTCTGAGTCTCTTCTGTGCTGCTCTGGCAGCCGGCGGCAATAAAAGCTGCAACCGTGATAAGGGCAAGCACCTTCAAAATTTTATTGAAGTTATCGTATAAGGTATTCATGTCGTCTCTGATTTTTTGGTTTGTATTGACTTGAATTTTGATTGTGAACTAAAGCATATATTAACAACAATATAGTTGCTGTAAGCGTTGGCTGATTATGCAGGACTGTTCTGAGTAGATGATCCCAGCGACTGAGTGATTCTGTCCAGAAATATTGCCAGAATCACAATGGCAATTCCGCCCTCAAACCCAAGCCCGATATTCAGCTGCTGAATTCCCACAAGAACGGGCTGACCCAGTCCGCCGGCGCCAATCAAAGAAGCAATAACCACCATTGAAAGAGCCAGCATAATGGTTTGATTGACTCCTGCAAGAATAGTTGGCAGCGCCACGGGTAGTTCAACCTTAAAAAGCATTTGTCGCGGATTTGAGCCAAACGCAAGTGCTGCTTCCTTCACCTCTTCGGGAACCTGGCGGATACCAAGATTTGTGAGCCGAACAGCCGGTGGTGTTGCAAACACCAGAGTCGAAATAACCCCGGGCACTTTACCAAGCTGGAAAAACAATACGGCCGGAATGAGATAGACGAAAGCCGGCATGGTCTGCATAAAATCGAGCACAGGCCTGACGATCTTTTCCACCCAATCATTTTTTGAGGCCCATATTCCCACGGGAATGCCGATGAGCAGGGCGATAAGAACAGCTGTAAAAATGAGGGCAAGCGTATTCATGGTTTCCGGCCAGAGATTCATTCCTTCAATCAAAAAAAGTCCCGCGACCGTAAAGAGGGCAACGCCTCTGCCTGAAATATACCATGCCAGTGCGCTTAAAAGCACAATCATAATTAACGGGTGTGGAAACATTAAAACGGCTTCAAACGCACTGAGCGTGGCGCTAACCGTTGTGGTGACCGCATCAAAAAAACCGCTCCAGTTGTCGATCATCCATTGGATAATGATTTCGAAGAATCGTCCGACGGGTATTTCAATCATGGGTTAAGCCGGTTCTTTAGGTTCGGATTCAGTTTCTTTTGTGTTTTCCTCTTCAGTATTCTCCTCCCGGGTGCCCTCTTCTTCTGCCTCGTATTCGGGATCATTCAGATTTACCTGGCTGATGATCGAGGCCCGGTCGACGATTCCCTCCAGCCGGTTCTCTTCATCAAGCACGGCTACCGGGTAAGAACTTGTCATCACATCAGACAGAAGACGCTTTACAGGGGTGTCCGGAGTGGCAGTGCCTGCGTCGTCGCGAATAATGTCATCAACGCTTTTTACACTCTTTTTCTGAAGTTCAGCGGCTTCATCAATCGTCACAACACCCAGGTATTTGCGGTCTGCGTCGGTAACATAAATGCTTGAAATTCCCTTTTGCTCCATTTTACGTATGGCAACACCGGGCCCGTCTTTTTTGATATTAATGGTTGGCGCTTTTTTCATTATGGTTTGTGCGGTGATGATTTTGGTTCTGTCTACATTCTGGACAAAAGATTTAACATAATCATCTTCAGGCTCGGTGAGGATCTGTTCGGGAGTGCCGATCTGTACAATGGCTCCTTCCTTCATGATGGCAATCCGGTCCCCGATCTTCAGGGCTTCGTCCAGATCATGTGTGATAAAAACAATGGTTTTACTCATTTTCCGCTGCAGTTCAAGAAGCTCATCCTGCATATCGGCGCGAATAAGGGGATCAAGCGCGCTGAACGCCTCATCCATCAGCAAAATTTCGGGATCGTTGGCGAGCGCCCGAGCAAGGCCAACCCGCTGTTGCATACCGCCGCTGAGCTCATTCGGCATTTTGTGTTCGTAGCCTTTCAGACCTACCATCTCAATTGACTCAATTGCCTTTTCGTTGCGCTCATCTTTATCCATGCCGCCGATCTCAAGACCGTATGCCACATTGTTCAATACTGAGCGATGAGGAAAAAGTCCGAAATTTTGGAAGACCATAGACATATGCTTTCGTCGCAGCTCAAGAAGCTTTTCTTTGTCGATGTCCATGATATTGGTTTGGTCTTCCCCAATTAAGACATCTCCCTGCGTGGGTTCAATTAAACGGTTCAGGCATCGAAGTACCGTAGATTTGCCGCTGCCTGACAGTCCCATAATGACGAATGTTTCCTGTTGCTGAACGTCAAATGATGCGTTATCAATAGCAACGGTGAGACCTATTTCGTCAAGAATGTTATCTTTGGATTTTCCTTTTTTGAGAAGCGGGATTGCCTTTGATGGATTTTTCCCAAAAATTTTATATAAATTTTTTACAGTAATGGCTGCCATATGTTGCTATTTGATTTGATAAAACAAAGATAAAAGCGACTATGAAAGATTTAACTTACTGACCAAGAGTATATAACAAGGATTTTAAAGAACTCATTCATGCTCGTAAAATAGATGGAGGATATAATTTTGCATAGCTTTTATATGATCAATTCCGTGGCAAGTAATAATAATCTTGAAAATAATGAACTGATTTGCGAAATTTTTTCGCATGCACAGAAAAATGATCAGATTCAGCAATAATTGTAAGCAGCCTGATGCTGCATTCGTAGGAAGAGATCAAGAGATGCAGAGCCCGTGAAGCGGTTGATTTGTTGACGCATCACGGGTTCTGTTATTTATTGGTTTGATGGCGGATATATCCCTGTAGCGAAGCCATTGCCGACCGCTGCACTCTACGCCTGACAAACGGCGTCCAGCCCAATAAAACGCCTTTTGCTCCCAATGCCTGACGTGCCCACCGGTAGAAGTTAAATGAATCCTCATGTTCTGTGATCTTTCCACTCTCTACAGTAAATCGTGCCTCAATAATATTTTTGACCGGATTCCCCGTACTTGAAAGCACATAGTCTGCTGTCCAGCGTGCGGTTATGAACTTACCTCTTTGTTGAACATGAGTAAATTCAACAGTCAGCCTATCGTTTTTGACAAGAAACATCTCCCACATCGATCGTACCTGAGTGGCATTCAGGTCTCTGAAAACCGGATCGCTGAACGTAGCGTGATCAGCATAGCAAGCCTGCATCGTCGAATAATCCCGTTGTTTAAATGCGGTGTAAAAGGTGTGAATCAGCTGTTCGTCTGGCGTCATATTGATAGATGATTAGTTGTCGTTGTCCCATCAAAAATTAGAAAAAAAGGTAAAATCTTAATCAGAACTACATAGGTGATGATTACCTATAAAAAGTGATGATGTCAATCCTGAAGATAACTTTAAAGGCTGTGAACTTTTTATTTGAATCCCTATGAAAAATAATGTTCATTTCAATGACCGAGGGTTTTTCAAAACCCTCTAACCGGTGATATATAATAAGTCAGCATCATCGGAAAGAGATTGAGTAATTAGAAAGTATTGAGCAGGTAAAAAATAAACCGCCATAAAAGAGGAGATCGCATGAAAGTATATAATCCAACACGTATCCGAAATGTTGTGTTACTTGGCCATTCAGGATCCGGAAAAACAACGCTCGCCGAAACCATGCTGTTCGAGTCGGGCGCCATTCACCGCCGCGGATCTGTTGAAGAAAAGAACACGATATCGGACTATCAATCGCTTGAAAAAGAAAAACAGAAGTCGATCTATTCAACTTTTATGAACCTCGACTGGCGGGGCCACAAAATTAATTTGATTGATACGCCCGGAACCCAGGACTACATTGGTGAGGTTGCCGGCGCTATTCGTATTGCAGATACGGCTATGGTTGTTTTAAATTCTGAGTATGGAGTTGAAACCGCTGCGAACTCCCTGTGGAAAATGGCGGAACGTTATTTAGTTCCTTCCATGATAGTCGTGAACAAACCGGATGGACCGCAATCGGATTTCTGGAAAACGGTGGAAGAGGCAAAAGAGACATTCGGGCGCGAGGTAACGGTGGTGCAGTTTCCCTATAGCGAGGGCGACGATTTTAATGCCATCGTGGATGTTTTGCGTATGACGATGTACGAGTTCCCTGAAGACGGGGGCAAACCGGATAAACTTCCCATTCCTGACTCCGTTCGTGTCCGCGCTGACAGGCTCCATCAGGAACTGGTGGAAACCATTGCCGAAAATGATGAGCTGCTGATGGATATCTATTTTGAACACGGCGAACTGGATGAAGAGCAGATGCAAAAGGGTCTGCACCTTTCTCTTGTGAACCGCCAGATTTTCCCTCTGTTCTGTACCAGCGCATCCCTTAATATGGGGTCGGGCAGGGTGATGGGATTTCTGGATGATGTGGTTCCCAATCCGCTTGAAGTCCAGCCACCTAAAAAAGAGTCGGGGGAACCGTTTACGCTTAATCCCGAAGGAGATCCCGTCATTTTTCTGTTCAAAACACAGTCGGAATCTCACGTAGGTGATCTGATCTACTTCAAAGTTTATAGCGGTTCTGCAAAGCCGGGGCTCGACCTGGTAAACAGCAGTAATAAATCTACGGTCAGGATGGGTAATCTGTACGTTACCGAAGGGCATAACCGCCTTGAAGTGTCGGAGGTTAAAACGGGCGACATTGCAGCAGCTGTAAAACTAAAGGATAGCGAGGTGAATGATACGCTCGCCCTAAAAGGAATGGACATCTCACTTCAGCCAATTAACTTTCCGTCTCCTACAATCCGTACGGCAGTGAAGCTTACAAGTGAAGGGGATGAGGATAAACTTGGAAATGCGCTTCATCAAATACAGAGGGAAGATCCGTCTATCGTGATTGAATACAGCCAGGAACTGCGTCAAATTATCATTCATGGCCAGGGAGAGGAGCATTTGATGGTGATCAAAAATCAGCTGACGAATCGTTTTAACCTGGATGTTAAGTTTGTAACACCCAAAATACCTTACAGGGAAACCATCACAAAAAGCAGTTCCGCCCGCTACAAACATAAAAAACAGAGCGGCGGGGCAGGGCAGTTTGCCGAAGTTGAAATGCTGCTTGAGCCCTATCGCGAGGGCATGCCCGATCCGGACGGCATGAAGGTAAGGGATGTGGAGGTTCATGACCTGCCATGGGGAGGAAAACTTGTCTTTCAAAACTGCATTGTGGGCGGTGTGATAGACACCCGGTTTATGCCGGCCATTTTGAAAGGAGTGATGGAAAAAATGGAAGAGGGGCCGATGAGCGGATGCCGAGTGCGTGATGTTCGCGTTTCGGTTTATGATGGGGGCATGCATTCGGTGGATTCAAATGAAGCAGCTTTTAAAACCGCGGCCATTATGGCGTTTAAAGATGCATTTATGAGAGCGTCTCCGCAACTTATGGAACCTCTTTACGACGTTTCAGTTACTGTGCCGCAAGAGTTTACAGGTGATGTGATGAGCGACCTGGGAACACGCCGCGGACAGGTGCAGGGAATGGAGGGTGAAGGGGCCATCCAGACAATTCACGCGCAAGTTCCACTCGAGGAACTCGACCATTATTCCACCAGCCTAAAGTCGATGACAAAAGGGAGTGCGGCTCATTCGCGGGATTTTTCTCACTACGCCAGGGCTCCGCACGACATCCAGGAGCGGGTGATCGAAAAAAATCGTGAGCCTGTAAATGCCTGAACCTGAAAGGAGTTAGCCTGAGCTCGATTTAAAAATAAAGAAAGTTGACGGCCAATTATCTAATTCAGCAACAATAGTGTCATGCTGACCTCGATCCGGCATCTCCTGCCTGTGTCAAGATGAGAGATACCGCACTTTATGGATTGGCTCAAATGTAATTAATAACTAAGAATCGAACTCAGGTAATTAATTAGCGGCTAACTTTTGAGGTAACATTCC
>NZ_JBBVMF010000022.1:0-83318 GCF_038150125.1 Rhodohalobacter sp. 8-1
CGGAGGCCGGATAGGTGAAAAGCCTCAATACATTTTTAATTAATTTATTACGCAACCCACACATATCAACATAGAGCCAACTTTCCTCAGTGTTAAGTCAAATATAAAACGTCGTAAATGAGAATTTGTGGTGCAGTGATAGACATGGCATGTCTATCACTCACTAATCAACGTTCAGGATCGAAATCAGCCAAGGGAAAGATTTTGAGTGCTGGAGTCGAATAGACATGCCATGTCTTTGGGTGGCCGTTAAGCGACGCTGACATCCCGACCGCTGTCGGGACGGGAAAACACCGGAATGCTGACAGGTCTGTTGCATCAACCTGTCAGCACCCACTGCCCCGAAGGGAGACCTATGGGGGATCTGACAGCGTAGCTTTTTGACGCTGATGAGAGATTGTAAAAAGCCTTGACTGGCTCACTGGACACCCCTCTCTCCGCCAGCTGGCGGACTACTCCCCTCAAGGGTAGAATTAATCCTGTCACCTCTCAAATGGTGTTGCGTTGTTTTTGGGCAAAATTGGTGGCTCAGGATGTCTTAATCTGATAGACATTATCAAGATTGTGTTCTCGCAGATAAGCGTCTAATCCTTTATTAATTGTTTTTGCAATGGACGGGCCTTCATAGACCATCCCGGTGTAAACTTGTAATAGATCGGCTCCCGCTTTAATCTTTTCAATAGCATCATTGGCTGTAAAAATTCCGCCGACGCCCATTATTGTTTTTTCTCCTTTTGTGATGTCTGAGATACGAGAAATTACATTCGTGCTCTTTTCTGATATTGCCTTTCCGCTCAAACCGCCCCGTCCAATATTTTTTATTGTCGTGGACTCAGTACTTAGGTTATCTCTGAATGAAGATGTATTTGAAGCAACGTATCCGCTGACAGCAAATGACTCGGTTACATCTAAAAGCTCCGACAGATTTTCACCACTCAGATCAACCGAGAACTTGATAAGAACCGGAGGGTCAGACGCATCCTTACCGATTTCAAGATGTTCGAGCAGTTGATTCAGTAAGGCAGGGTCCTCAAAGGTTTTTCCCTCTTCGGTATTCGGACAAGAGATGTTTAACGTAATGTAATCAGCAATCGGTTTTGCTAACTCAAGGCTGAATTTATAGTCGTTGAATGCGGCCTGTCCGCTTACTGACGGATTATGTGTTTTTGCTATATTCACACCAAGGGGAAAGTTGGCTCTGCTTTGGTTTAGCCGTTTTATAACTGTTTTTGCGCCATCGTTATTCAGGCCGAGCCTGTTGATCAGGGACTGATCTTGCGGAAGACGCCAGCTTCTTGGCATTGGGTTACCTGTGGATGCATCTGCGGTTATGCTGCCAACTTCGATATAGCCAAACCCGAGGGCTTCCATTAAATGAGTGGTGTGGCCGTTTTTGTCAAATCCGGCCGCTATACCTATGGGATTACTGAACGTCAGTCCCCAAATTTTCTGACTCAGTCCCGGATAATTACGCCTGTAAATTTTTTCAATCGGTTTAGTGATCCACGATTTGCCGCTGGCAAAACTGGCAAAATCCAAAGTTATGTCGTGAGCTTTATCAGCGGAGAGTTGAAAAAGAAGGGGGCGAACGGCAGTTTTATAAATATTCATAGATAATAATAAGAGTGTCCCCAAAGTTGATGACCTGACGATAAGCGACAGGATGTATCAAAAACATATACTACACCCGTAAGATGACTACCGGCCTGCTGTAATGCTCAGAAGAGTTTGTAAAACGCATGGTGATTATTTTCGGTTACATGTAAGTTAATCAACCTCATACTAACTTCGAAAAAACTGTCTTTAATATTCTGAGTTTTACCTACTGCACATGAAAGAAGCGAAATCCATTGTTGATGCTTTATTTTCCCGTCTTAAATCATTGCCTGACAACCAGCTGCCGAGGGACATCATTATTCTTGAGTCTCAGCATGCGTATCACCCCGAATCAAATCAAACCTATGTTGCCGGGTTTTCTAAACAGTATTTAGAAGTAAAAAACGGGGCTGTTGAATGGAAAACAGCGAAAGGGTCACTCCGGGCTGATGAAGATTTATGGACGGTATTAAAGAGGTTCAGGGAATCTGCCGGCTGGATGTTTGGCTTTATCGGTTATGATGCAGCCGTACAGCCCGCTGTAAGACATCCGGAGAACGAATCGTATTATGATGCACCGGATCTGTTTTTTATGGAACCTGACTACCTGTTCAGGATTGATGGCGACGGGGTTGAGCAGCTCCTTGGTGATGACATCAACCTGAAGAACACGTATAAGTCCGCCGGCTTTTCACTACAAGATATATCTCCGGAGCTATCAAAAGATGATTATATCCAGACGGTGCGCCAAATAAAACACCTAATAGCAGAAGGTGATTTCTATGAGCTGAATTTCTCATATCCTATGACTGCCGATTTCGAGGGAAGCCCCTATGAGTTATACCGACGTATGAGGGAGATAAATCCCGTTCCTTTTGCATCATATATCGAAATTGAAGGCGGAAGATTAAGTGTCTGTTGTTCATCACCAGAGCGGTTTTTGCGAAAACAAAACAAACGAATTATCTCCGAGCCTATTAAGGGTACCTCAGCACGCAGCAGCGACGTGGAAGAAGATGCACGGTTTCGTGATGAGCTGAAAAATGAAAAGAATGAAGCTGAAAATTTGATGATAGTTGACCTTGTTCGTCATGACCTGTCTGCGGTTTGTGAGCCCGGATCAATTGAAGTTAGTAAACTTTTTGAAATTCAAACGTTCGGCACGGTTCACCAGCTCATTTCTCGTGTGGAAGGAACAATAACGGACCATGCAGATCCTGTTGATGTAATTCGTGCCTGTTTTCCGATGGGGTCGATGACGGGCGCTCCGAAAATAAGAGTGATGAAGCGTACGGAGGAACTGGAGAATTACCGGCGCGGAATTTATTCCGGGGCAATTGGATACATCACTCCGGATGGAGACTTTGATTTTAATGTTGTGATCCGATCTGCGATCATTAAAGGAAACAAACTTGTATATCCCGTTGGGGGTGCCATAACCGGGGATTCAGACCCGGATGAGGAGTGGAGTGAAACCCTGCTGAAATCGAAAGTACTTCAGCTTGTTCAAAACAAAAAAGATGTGAAATGAAGTTGAAGGATTTTAAGTTTAGATCACATCAATCAACCCACAAAACCAATTATCTACGATGAGCAATTCGATCAAAACTCTTGGTGAACTTAGAAAAAGCGGCTGGGAGTCGGTGTCAGTTAAAGAAGAGATTCGGCGGAACCTGATAAAAAAAATGCAGCAGTCCGACGATCTGTTCCCCGGAGTTTTAGGATACGAGCAGTCGGTTATCCCTCAGATTCAGCATGCACTTCTGGGAAAGCATGATTTGCTGCTGCTGGGTCTGCGAGGCCAGGCAAAAACCCGGATGCTGCGAATGCTTGTTCATTTTTTAGATGAAGAGATGCCAATTGTTGCCGGATCGGAAATACATGATGATCCATATCAGCCAATCTCAAAATATGGGCGCGAGAAAGTTGAGCTGGAGGGTGATGACACCCCCATTGAATGGGTAGGGCGCGACCAGCGGTATGGCGAAAAACTTGCAACGCCCGATACAACTGTAGCAGACCTGATTGGGGATTTGGACCCCATCAAAGCTGCATCAAAACGCCTGACACTTTCAGACGAAGATGTAATAAATTTTGGACTCATCCCACGGGTAAACCGGGGAATATTTGTGATTAATGAACTGCCCGATCTTCAGCCTCGTATCCAGGTATCTCTGCTGAATATTATGCAGGAGCGCGATATCCAAATTCGCGGGTTCAATGTGCGGATACCGCTGGACCTGTTTATGGCATTTTCGGCCAATCCGGAAGATTACACCAACCGGGGGAATATCATCACGCCATTAAAAGATAGAATTGACGCGCAAATAATCACGCACTATCCTAAAACGCTGGACATTGCACGCGAGATTGCACGGCAGGAAGCGTGGGTTCAACGGGATGGTGGCCGGGCAGTTCATATTCCTGAGTTGTACCGAGAAATACTTGCCCAGGTCGCGTTTGTTGCCCGTGAAAGTGAATATATCGATCAGAAAAGCGGAGTGTCGGCGCGGATGACAATTACCGCCCTTGAGCAGGTTGTGTCGGCTGCAGAACGCCGAATGGTCATTAACGGCGAAAAGGAAACCTCTGTGCGAATCGCTGACCTGTTTCATATGGTGCCCGCGCTAACCGGGAAGCTTGAGCTTGTGTATGAAGGCGAGCAGGAGGGTGCGGTAAATGTAGCGAAGCATATTCTTGGAAAGGCGATTAATAAAACGTTTAAAATGCATTTTCCAGATCCTCAGCAAAAAAAGAAAGAGGGGGATGACGAATTTTACAAACCACTGCTTGACTGGTTTGCGAGCGGGCAGACGCTTGAACTTCCCGATAGTATCACGAATGCAGAATATAAAAAGCGACTCGATGGAGTCGCCGCTCTCAGTGATGTGGTGAAAAAAGGAGTTAATATTGAAGACGAGAACCTTTACCCGATCAAAGATTTGGTGATTGAGGCACTCCATCAAAACTCGATGCTTGGCAAAGACGATTTGGATGATGAACGATCGTACAGCGACATGCTCGGATCGATGCTCGGCGGGATGGGGGATTTTGATGACACAGATTTTCCGGAGCGTGAATGATCATTGCAATAAATGCATCGAACTCTTATCTTATAGGTCTCTGAAAAAATCAAAAGATAGTTACGTTATGAAAAAAGGAATCCATCCTGACTATAAAGAAGTAACCGTTGTGATGAGCGACGGAACTGAACTTAAGACAAGAAGTACGATCGATACTGAAGACGGGAAGTACAAAAGCGAGGTTGATTCTAAAAATCACCCATTTTATAATAAAGACAAGAAAATTAAGCAGAAAGCTGACCGTATCGACCGATTCAACAAGCGATACAATCGTAAGTAATTGGTACTTTAAAATTTTAAAAGGATGTGTCGTATGTACGGCAGATCCTTTTTTTGTTTTTAGATCGAGTTCGAAAAGAAGTCTCCCCTAATCCTATAGGGATCCCTTTGGGACAAGGGGAGAAAGAGAGGGGTGTCCATCGGACTTTTCAAAAATATGATGAACATCCCCCTCAGTCCCCCTTTAATAAGGGGGAGTTTCTCATCTAAGATTTTTAAATCGAACAAAGATTCTTAAACCCTGAAACTATGGACATCAAGAGATTTGAAGTTGGACCGTTTGCTGAAAATACATATCTCCTGACCCAAAATGAGACATCACTTCTGATTGACCCGGGGTTTTCCAACGACCGGGAGTTTAAAGCTTTCCGGGCGAAACTGGCAGACAGCAACACCCGGCTTTCAGCGATATTGTTGACACATGCCCACATCGACCATGTTCTGGGACTACCGGTGGTACTGGATGCCTTTGATGTTGATGTGTATCTTAGCCATGAAGACCTGCACCCCTGGAAGCATATCTCCGAGCAGGCAAAAATGTTTGGCATCACTGCCGGTAATCTTGATTTTACCCCTAAAGAGCTTCCGTCTGACCAATCGTTTTCTGTAGATCAGTTTGAGATGGAGCTGCTCTACACTCCGGGTCACGCCCCTGATCATATCTCATTCTATTTTGAAAAGGATAATATGCTGATTGCCGGAGATACCCTGTTTAAACAAAGTGTTGGACGAACGGATCTGTATAAAGGAAGTTCCGATCTTCTCAGGTCATCAATCAAAGATAAACTCTATTCCCTTCCGGATGATACTGTGGTGTATCCGGGCCACGGTCCCGAAACAACTATTGGAGAAGAAAAAAAAGCCAATCCGTTTGTTACAGGCTGAAATTCGTTACTAAAAACGCCCTTCAGAACGCCTGCTCATAATCTCTCATTCGGTGTTGCTCTGCTTTTTGGGCAATATTAGTAGCTACCGGTCACAGATTGAAGAAAGTGTTGCTTTTGGTGTTTAAACAAAGATTTATCTACGAGCACATATCTAAATTATTTGAAAATGTAAGTCGGTTACGCGCTTGCGCGTCACAGAAAGTCCCGAAAGGGACGGCAGCTTAGTAGCCCCATACCCGAAGGATCACTACGTGACAAGCGCCGTGGTTTTGTCCCAAAGGGATGCCGCTGGCGCCGGCGCGCAGTGTGGGGTTAGGTAGTGAAGATAATCCAAGAGCCCCAAGGCGGGTGATTCTACAGAAGAAATGAATTCAGTCGACGGGGTTATTAAAGATCTAATCCATGGAGGCATCACGATCTGAAGAGGTGCTTTTGAAATTTAAATTTACCCGGAATACCGCACACTACCCACCATTCGCAAAACGCATAGTACTTCCTGATCGGAAAACGCATCTCGTTACCTCTCAAATGGTGTTACCCAGTTTATTTGAGCAAGATTAGTTGCTACCGATAACAGATTGTAAAAAGCACTGTTTTAGGCTAAAATCGATGTTTTTATTTTAATATGCACGTGAATTATCCCCTGCCAATGTAAATCCGGTTATGCGTGGTTTCGCGCCTGCGCGTAACAATAAGTCCCGGCAGGGACGGCAGCTTAGTAGCCCTACACAAGCGCCGTGGTGTTGACGGCGCGCAGTGTGGGGTTAGGTAGTGAAGATAATCCAAGAGCCCCAAGGCGGGTGATTCTACAGAAGAAATGAATTCAGTCGACGGGGTTATGAAAGATCTAATCCATGTATTCCTCAGGGTCTGGGAACGTACTTTTGAAATTAATAATTACCCGGTACGCCGAACACTTTTCCATACACGAAATACACGATATACGTCCAATGGAAACCTAATCCTGACAATTTCTAAATGGTGTTGCCCTTTTTTTGGGGGAAAATTAGTTGCTACCAGTGACAGATTGTAAACATGACGTTTACTCCCCATACTTTTGGACCGCCAAAAGTATGCAAAAACTCCCGGCTATGATGGCTTCCGGGCACGGTTTGCCCGCCCGGGTACACTTTGAGAATGCTCACCTTGTGAGCGCTCAAACTGATTTCTCCCGTGCTGTGATGCAACCCATGCTATCCCTCCACCCATCAAGGCCGGAAACCATTCTCCTAAACATTATATATTGAGGAGGACTGGATCTTCTCTGTCACTTTTAAAATGGTGTTGCCCGGCTTTTGGGCAAAATTAGGGGCTACCAGACAGATTGTTAAAAGTGCCGTTTTTGAGCAGATTTCAAGGATTCAAAAGCTCGGCTTCATCTACGACACCTCCAATTGTTCTGTCACCTTTTAAATAGTCTTGCCCCGCTTTTGGGCAAGATTAGTTGCTACCGATGACAGATTGAAGAAAGGGCTGTTTTTGGGCTTTAATCACAGCTTGCTGCCATCACCGACACCCCCCTCGTTACACTCATCCGGCGTTGCCTTTTCGTGTAAATTTTTCCCCTTTCGCCCCGAAGTTAATTCTTGGTGATGAGGGGATTATTTTACTGTAAACTCTCAAAAATCGGTCTGTCATTTCGTGCGTAAGCTTCTTTTGACCAGAGCCGAAAAACCTCCCGGTGCTGAGATCCATCATGACCAACTTCCCTTTCCGTTGCACACCCCTTTATTAAGTATATACAATAGAAATTTCTTCGTAAATACTTAAAGATAAGTTAATACTGGTAAAGTTGATTCTATGTTCATGAGTGCCCTTTCATAGCCAGAAAAGCGGTTTTTTAGGCGTTGTGTATATATTGTAAAGGTTGCAATTCTACAGCTGTTAAATTAATGTCGGGTCGAAGAGGAGTTGAATATCCAAAGGTTTCAGGTAGCAGGGTTAATCAACTCACGAATTGCATTAGACTAAATAATATTAGCATGAAAAAAATCGTCGTACTACTAATAGCTTTAATCGGATTCGCTTCAACATCATTTGGTCAGACAAATGAAGTAGTTGTTGAAAATACCCCGGAAGGGTGGAAGCTGATGGTTGATGGTGAACCCGAAATCATTAACGGAATGAACTGGGACTACTTTCCCCGGGGTACCAATTACGCCTACAGTTTATGGAACCAGTCCCCTGATTTTATACAGCAGGCACTTGACTATGAAATGGCTCTGCTTAAAAATATGGGTGTAAACGCAATCCGTGTTTATACAGGTATTCCGAAGCGCTGGATTACCTATATATATGAGAACTACGGAATTTACACGATGCTTAACCATTCATTTGGCCGCTATGGTGTGACGATAGACGGAGCCTGGATGGGAAATACGGAATACGGAGATTCCAGGGTAAGAGAGCTTCTTCTCAGTGAGGTGACTGAGCTTGTAGAGGAATACGAGGGAACACCGGGCTTACTACTCTATCTACTGGGTAATGAAAATAACTATGGCTTGTTTTGGGGAGGTGCTGAAACGGAAGATATTCCTGTAGAAGACAGGCGGTCCACAGTTCGTGCCCGGGCAATGTATGAGCTATTTAACGAAGCGGCAGTTCAAATGAAGGCAATTGACAATACCCGGCCAATTGCATTTGCGAACGGTGATGTACTCTTTCTGGATCTGATTGTTGAGCTGGTTCCGGATATGGATATTTTCGGAACAAACACCTACCGGGGAAAGACCTTCACTGATTTATATGACAGAGTAGAAAGCGAGTATGGTAAACCTGTTCTGCTTACTGAGTTCGGTTCAGATGCTTTTAACGCACAAACTCAGCAAGAAGCTCAGGGAGCCCAGGCCGAATATTTGTTCAGCAACTGGAGAGAAATCTACAGGAATGCTGCCGGGTTAGGCGGAGCAGATAACTCTATCGGGGGTTTTACCTTTCAGTTTAGCGATGGATGGTGGAAGTATGGACAAACCGAAGGACTCAATACACACGATACCAATGCGTCCTGGGAGAATGGAGGTTATGAATTTGATCACGTCCCGGGTGAAAATAATATGAATGAAGAGTGGTTTGGGATCATGGCAAAAGGTCCTACAGATCCTTCAGGGTTTTACGACCTGTATCCACGTGCCGCTTACTATCTGCTGAAAGATGTCCATGATTTTGAGCCCTATGCCCGGGGAGTCGGGCCGGAAGATCTGCAAGAACATTTTTCGGAGATTAATCCGATTGAAGCAGAATTAAGAGCTAAAGCGGGTGGAGGAGCCTCACAAGGCAAAGATCTTATCTCATTAAGCAGATTTTCTGCCCATTTTGAAACGTTTAACACCGGCGGCAGCGATATTACAACTCCGGATGAAGCAGATGTCTCAGAACTTCGATTTCCGGACGAGCTTGGTTTCGATCATATGCAATCGTACTTCATTGGTGTAGAGGCTAACCCGTCACCAAATATTAAAGGTGAAGTGGTTTTGAACATTCTTGGTAATATTGCAGAAAATCCTATCGATGAAATCTTTTATGAAAACAGGGGACGGGCAGTGGATCTTCTGGGTCTGAATGGTCCGGTAACGGCAGAATCTCTCAACAGAGTGGACATATATAGTGCCAGCTATACCTGGAGTGACGATCTCTTTGACCTCGAGGGTTTTTACCGAACAGGACACTACCACTGGGGCTACGAGGGTGACTTTTTTGGAATTTATCCGGAAGCCAACTACGGCGATCAGATCTTTATATATAACGGGCAGGCACCATTTGGATTTGAAATGGAAGGAAAGCAGATGTTTGATGGCTTTAAGCTGGCATTCGGCCCCCAGCTTTGGTGGGGAGCAAACCCGGCTGCAATTTTAAAATATACTACAAACATAGGACAGACCTCTGTGACGGGTATCTTCCACGAAGATATAGAGCGCCAAGGTCTTACAGGGAGTTCTTTTGCTATTCCTCAGCCAAAAACCAGGCGGCTTGCGCTTCACACTGCTCGTGAGTTTGGAAATTTTGGTGTTGAATTAGGCGGTATTTGGGCCGGTGAGCCTTTGAACGGTCGCACCTTCCAGATTGCCAGGGAAGAGAGCGATGGCGTCTTTAATGTGTATCAGGATGAAATTAAGCCTCAAGATAACTGGGGTGGCAAAGCAAAGCTGACTTATACAGCTGGCCGATTCAATTGGTACGCGCAAGGGGCGGTGATGGGATTGGTTGCCGGTGGTGGTGCAGATCAAACTATGACGTTTACCGGCTGGAGACTCAAAGATAGCGGTAGCGGTAACCAGTACAATTTTCTGTCAGGGCTGACCTATCAGATTGGAAACTTGCAGATTGCTCCAAACTTTATGTGGCAAAAACCTATCGAAGGTCCTGTACCATCTATAGCGGCTGTTGGTGATGATTATGTTAGTGGCTTAGGAGCTCCTGCACGCCCGCGTAATATTCTGGATGATCCGTTTGTGGTACGTGCCAACAGGGAACAGGTAGCCGGTGAGCTTCTTTTAACGTTTGATCCAACACCCGGCACCTATATGTATGAGTGGGACAGCGATATGAATGAAGATGCCCGCTTTGCAATGAATCTTGGATTCGTATACCGGCACTTGCCCACAACCCAGGATGCGGCGGTGGGTATCTTGCCAGATGGCAGAACATTCTTCCCATTCGGCGGTGCCCCACCGGCAGAAGATCTCTGGGAAGTGCATTCTCGCATTATTTCAAAAGTAAACAGAGATCTTGGAATCATCACCAATCTCTTTGGCGGGAAAGCTCAGGCAAATGGCGATAGCGACAGGTTGGTTTATCGTTATGGCGGTGATTTAAGAATGATTTACAAGCAGATGAAAGTAAGTTCACACGTTAAAGTTAACGATTGGGGGCCTTATGACTATCACAGAGATTTTAACCTGACATTCCCGCTTCAACTGATTGGAGATTTCTCATTTGATATCGGACGACCCGATTGGTTCAACCTGCCATCTACCCGAATAGGTGTGAGAGGTACGTGGCGATCACTGAATAGATATTCACCTCGCTTTGCTCCCACTATTAACGGTGAGGTTGTAATGGAATTCGATGATTTCAGCGATTCCGTTCTTGACAACCTGGATAACGGAAGTGAGTGGGAATTCCGAACATACATTCAAATCGATATTTCGAATTAATTAGGGCAGGAAACATGAATACAATGGTCATGAAAAATATTAAACGAACTTTTATAGTAGCACTATCACTGATGTTTGTTGCCCTGGCATGTGAACGGTCAGTAGATGGGTTGGAAGAGCCGGGATTTACAGAAAATCCGGATGTGTTTATTGATGGATTTAGCGCAGGGTTAGAATATTATCCTTTTGCTGATTCTGATCAGGATGCATTTAGCGTAGACACTGACGATACCCATGATAATACTGCTGCCTCCATGCGATTCGATGTGCCGAATGTAGGTGACCCCGAAGGAGGTTATGCAGGTGCTATTTTCAGAGATGAAAACGGCGGGCGAGATCTTACTTCTTACAACGCTCTTACATTCTATGCAAAAGGAACCATAGCCGGTACTTTAAACGAAATAGGGTTTGGCCAGGATTTTGGTGAAAACGATTTCGTTGTTTCACTGTCTAACACTAAGCTTACTACCAATTGGGAACAGTATGTGGTGCCAATTCCTGATGCATCATTGCTAACGGCTGAACAAGGGTTGTTGTGGTACGCTGAAGGTCCTGAAGATGGCGATGGATACTCTTTCTGGCTTGATCAAGTCAAGTATGAAAACCTTGAAGGGTTGGCCCAGCAACGTCCCGCCATTCAGAATGGAAATGAAATTACCCAAACAAGCTTCATTGGTTCCACGGCCATTGTCTCAGGTCTTATTTATACCGTAAACAGGGTGACGGAAGATGGTGTAGCGGTTGATGTTACCGTTAATGCGTCACCAGCCTATTATTCATTCAGTTCATCTGATGAGAGTGTTGCAACAGTTGATTCAGACGGTCTGGTATCAGTTGTAGGAGAGGGTACAGCCGAAATTACGGGTTCCGTTGCCGGCATAGGTGCTAATGGCGCTCTTATCATTGACTCGGTAGGTGAATTTGTAGAGGCACCAACACCAACAGAACCCGCTTCAGAAGTGATTTCAATCTTCAGTGATGCTTACGATAATGTACCTGTTGACTTCTTTAATGGATTCTACGAGCCGTTCCAGACCACAACGTCGAACGACTTTACGGTAAATGGCAACAACGTTCTGGGTTACGACAACTTCAACTTTGTTGGCATCGAGTTCAATCAAAACGTACCGACGATTGATGCCAGTGAAATGACTAACTTTACAATGAGTGTATTTTTTCCTGATGAAATCCCCCAAAATTCCGCATTGAGAGCAACGCTTGTAGATTTCGGACCCGATGATTCATTTGGAGGTGGAGATGACACCCAAAGCCGTGTGACAATTACTCCACCAGCTAATCCAAATTCTCCACAACCGAATGATCTGGTTTCAGGACGTTGGATTCCGATGAATATTGATATATCAGGAATGTCAAGTAGATCAAATCTTGGTCAGATAGTGTTGGATTCTGATCTTGGGCCTGGACTACAAGGCGAGTCGTTTTACGTAGATAATATCTACTTGTACGACAACTCTGCCGAGTAATATGTGTACGTCCTCAGGCCGTTTTCATCATCGATGGGTTCGGCCTGATTACTTATTTAATTGAATAAATGGCTTTCTGTTTCTTGATATTGAATACAGGGTTTTAAACACTTTAACTTTATGAAAAACTTTTTATACCTAAATATTTTCTTTTTCATCGCGGTCATCATACTACCTGGCTGCGCTACAAACAATGAAGAGGAAGAGAACGGCTTCACCGAGGTTGTCTGGCAGGATGAATTCGACGTTGATGGCAGCGTTGACGCTGATAACTGGGCCTTTGATCTTGGAACCGGCGAGGCAATATTCGGACGGCCGGGCTGGGGAAATAATGAGCAGCAGTACTACACTGATCGGCCTGAAAACATTCAGGTGAAAGATGGATTGCTTCATATCACGGCCAGGGAAGAATCCTTTCAAGGTTCTCAATATACATCTGCAAGAATACTGACAAAAGGCCTCTTCGAAAAAACGTTTGGCCGTTTCGAAGCCCGAATTCAGCTTCCTTTTGGTCAGGGTATCTGGCCGGCATTCTGGCTGCTGGGGGATGATTCCGACGGCACCGTCATTTGGCCGCAAATTGGCGAGATCGACATCATGGAGTACCGCGGTCAGCAGCCAACAATCGTTCACGGCAGCGTTCATGGTCCGGGGTACTCAGCGGGTCAGGCAGAAACGGCTACTTACAGACTTCCAAGCGGAAGATTTGATACCGGTTTTTACCTGTTTGCCATAGAATGGGGACCCGACTTTATCAAATACTATGTGGATGATGTACTCTACAATGAAATTACCCCAGACGACGTGAGCGGTGAATGGGTCTTCAATAGCAACAGTTTTCACATCATTTTGAATGTTGCGGTAGGCGGAACATTTGTCGGGCCGCCATCAGATCAAACCCCATTTCCTCAAACAATGCTGGTAGACTACATTCGGGTTTATGAATATCCGGGTGAGTAAATGGGCCAGAAAAAATGTATAGCGATAGAATTAAATATTAAAGAAAAGTAAATAGCTACTGTGTCAATAACACTTGAAGAGTATGAAAGCGAATCCTGGTTCAAAATACCGAATCACGATTCGTTGCGTCCATTTTTTATGAGTATAGTGAGTGATTCAAACCACTGGATGTTCATCTCAAGTAACGGAGGAATATCAGCAGGACGCAAAAATCCTCAGTTCGCACTGTTTCCCTACTATACCGACGACAAACTTATCGATTTAGCGCACACTACCGGCAGTAAGTCGATTGTGAGGGTTGAAAAAAAAGGAGAAACTGTCGTGTGGGAGCCGTTTTCCAAACGCGATGCCGGACGTTTCGACACGACCCGCAATCTTTACAAGAGCCGGTACGGGAACAAGATTATGTTTGAGGAGGTCAATAACGACCTCAATCTGGTTTTCAAGTACCAGTGGAATTCGAGCAATTTATATGGTTTTGTAAAGAACTCAATGCTCGTAAACCTGTCGGAAGAGAAGCGCAGTATTACTGTTCTCGACGGCATTCAAAACATAATGCCATATGGTGTAAGCAGCGATTTACAGACAAAATCGAGCAACCTTGTTGATGCATACAAACGCCATGAACTGGTGGAAGAGAGCGGTGTTGGCATCTTTGCCCTCAGTGCAATAATTGTTGATAAAGCGGAGCCGAGTGAGGCTCTAAAAGCCAATATTGCCTGGTCGATGGGACTCGAAAACCCCACTCATCTGCTATCATCCCTTCAGCTTGATAATTTCCGGAACCTGGAACCGATTGAACCGGAAACAGACGTAAAAGGTGAAAAGGGTGCCTACTTTGTTACGAAAGAAATTGAGCTGAAAGGCAATTCAGAGACCGGCTGGTCAATTGTGGCAAACGTAAACCAAACACAGGCTGATGTAGTTGCACTGAACAAAGCTATAGTCGAAAATCACGACCTGGAGGGGGAGATACAGTCGGATATCGATCGCGGCACTCAAAAATTGATTCAGCTTGTGGCGGCTTCCGATGGGCTGCAGTTAAGTTCCGATGAGTTCAGGGATGCCCGACATTATTCTAACACGCTGTTCAATATTATGCGCGGCGGAATATTTGATAATAATTATACGATTGAAAAGAGAGATTTTGTCAACTATATGAAAAATGCCAGTCATGAAGTCTCAGAAAGAAACAGCGATCTGTTCAATCAGCTTTCAGAAACATTCGATAAGTCAACACTTGATAAACACCTGGAAAATTCTGACGATCCCGACCTAATCCGGCTCGGTACAGAATATCTCCCATTGAAATTCAGCCGGCGCCATGGCGATCCAAGCCGTCCGTGGAACCAGTTCTCCATCAACACGCATAGTGAAATTGACGGGTCAAAAATCCTGGATTACGAAGGAAACTGGCGCGATATATTCCAAAACTGGGAAGCTCTCGCGCATTCCTATCCCGAATTTATTGAGGGAATGATCTTCAAATTTCTGAATGCGTCTACTTTCGACGGATATAATCCATATCGCGTCACCAAAGGCGGATTCGACTGGGAGACCATCGAACCGGATGATCCATGGTCGTATATCGGCTACTGGGGTGATCACCAGATTATTTACCTGCTGAAATTTCTGGAGTTTTATTCAGATTATAAGCCGGAAGAATTTAAATCACTCTTCAGCAGACAGGCATTTGTGTACGCAAATGTGCCATATCGAATAAAATCTTACGACGAGATTGTAGAGAATCCGAAAGATACCATTGAATTTGATGATGAACTGGATCGCCATATCAGAACTGAAATTGGAAAGAAAGGGGCCGATGGTGCGCTTTTAGGAAGTAGCTCTGAAGAGATCCACCACGTGAATTTCATGGAAAAGATACTGGCTACAGTGCTGGCAAAGGTATCGAACTTTGTGCCGGAAGCGGGCATTTGGATGAACACACAGCGCCCGGAATGGAATGATGCGAATAATGCCCTGGTAGGAAACGGTGTGTCGATGGTGACACTGTATTATTTGAGACGATTTCTGAAATTCTTTGAGCCGCTTCTTGCAGACAGTGACCTGGAAAAAATTAAAGTCTCGGTAGAACTGGCGGAATTCTTTGAGAGCATATCAGACGCACTTAATGAGCATAGCGGCGAACTAAAGGCAAGCATTGATAATAGCACCAGGAAAGCGATCACTGATAGTCTTGGGAAGGCAGGCGGCCATTACAGGGATCGTGTTTACGAGAACGGTTTTTCAGGCAAGAAATCTGAAATCGATGTAAGTGAAATCAAGGATTTTGTAAAAGTTGCACTTACCTATTTAGAGCATTCCATCGATACTAACAAGCGCGAAGATGGACTTTACCACGCCTACAACCTGATCAGTTTTGAAGACAGCGGCGTTTCAATTTCATATCTCGATGAAATGCTGGAGGGGCAGGTAGCGGTGCTGAGTTCGGACTATCTGAATGCAGAAGAATCGCTCAAGGTAATGGACGCCCTGCGCAATAGTGCACTATACAGGGAAGATCAGCAAAGCTATATTCTCTACCCGAATAAACAGCTTCCGGGCTTTTTGGAAAAGAATAATATTCCGGAAGAGCTGGTTGAAAAATCTGAACTTCTCAAGAAGCTAATATCCGACGGTAACCTCCGGATCATCAACAAAGATGTTGAGGGAGGGTATCATTTCAACGGTAATTTCAAAAACGCGGGTGATTTGAAAGCTGCCCTGAATGATATGAAGTCCTCCAAATACGGAGCCCTTGCTGTGCAAGAGGAAGATCTTGTACTTGATATTTTTGAAGAGGTGTTCAACCACAAGGCATTTACAGGACGCTCCGGTACATTCTTTGCCTACGAAGGTCTTGGATCAATTTACTGGCACATGGTATCCAAACTACACCTGGCCGTACTTGAAACATGCGTGAATGCTGCCAAAGATGATGCTGACCCGGCTGTTATGAAGCGGCTCGCTACACATTTTGATGAAGTCGGCAAAGGCATAGGGATTCATAAAGATCCGGAAGTGTACGGTGCATTTCCAACAGATCCATACTCGCACACCCCTAAACATCGCGGAGCACAGCAGCCGGGCATGACAGGGCAGGTGAAGGAGGACATCCTGGTGAGATTTGGTGAACTTGGAATGTATATGAAGAAAGGAGAACTACATTTTGAACCGTTTCTGCTGAAACACAATCAATTTACCAATGAGCAGCAAACGTTTGAACTGGTAGCTTTAGATCACACGCCGTACAGCCTAACTGTGCCCGCAAATGCATTGGCATTTACATGCTGCCAGGTTCCAGTTACTTACAAGCAAATGAATAGCAATGGCTTAACGGTTCAGTTCAAAAATGGCTCAACCAAATCATTTGATGAGCCAAAGCTTGATATGGCAACATCAGCCCACATTTTTCAGCGGACGGGCGAGATAAATGAAGTCACTGTATCAATCAACAAGAAAGAGTTGCGGTAACTCATAAAAACTATCCAGGAAACTTCAATAAAATGAAAACAACCACAACGCTTCTGGTTTTTTTGCTATCCCTTACGATTATGGCCTGTTCAAATCAATCTTCTGAGGTATCAGAGTCCGCTACAACTTCAGCTGAGGAAATACTGGGAAACCCGGAGTATCCGGCAATCTCATATAGCGGCTACCGCGGAATTACGAGAGATATCCAGCCAACCATTCCTGAACTGAAGGAAGACATGAAAATTCTTTCGGCGATGGGTATCAAAATTGTGCGGACGTACAATCTGTATCTCGATGCTGTTCCTAATTTGCTTATGGCAATTCGTGAGCTGAAGGAAGAGGACCCGGAATTTGAGATGTATATGATGATGGGCGCCTGGATTGATGCAAAAAATGCCTGGACTGATGAGCCGGAACGCATCAGGCACGAAGATCACCCAAGGAATCCGGAAGAGATTGATAGGGCTGCGCGCTATGCGAGCATGTACCCTGACATTGTAAAGGTTATCGCCGTTGGTAACGAAGCGATGGTTCACTGGCAGCAAGAGTACTACGTAGAACCGGGTATTATTCTGAAATGGGTTCAGGATCTGCAGGAGCGAAAAGAAAATGGTGAGATTCCCGAAGATGTATGGATTACCAGTTCCGATAATTTTGCGTCCTGGGGAGGCGGCGGAGAAGAGTACCACAAAGAGGATTTAGATGAGCTGATCAGATCGGTGGACTACATCTCCATGCACACATACCCGATGCACGATACGCACTACAATCCGGATTTTTGGGGCGTGCCTGAAGATCAGGAAAGGATGACGGATATGGAGAAAATTGAGGCTGCAATGGATCGGTCGCTGGAATACGCGGTGGGTCAGTATCAAAGTGTAGTTGATTATATGGAAAGTCTCGGGGTAGACAAAGAAGTGCACATTGGTGAAACCGGATGGGCTACAGTATCTAACGGCCAGTATGGCCTTGAAGGGTCACGTGCCACAGACGAGTACAAAATGGCGATGTACCACGACATGATTCGTGAGTGGTCTGATGAAAACGGAGTTTCGGTATTCTATTTCGAGGCGACTGATGAAAAGTGGAAAGATGCTGAAAATCAGATGGGATCTGAAAATCACTTCGGATTGATTACTCTGCAGTCGGAAGCGAAATACGTGCTTTGGGATGAGGTTGATGCGGGCGTTTTTGACGGTTTAACCCGTGACGGTATGCCGATCACTAAAACATTTGATGGTGACTTAGAGAGACTGATGGAAACCGTAGAAGTACCACCAACAGAAGATGAAATCGCAGCCAGACTAGAAGAGGAGTAAGATGCTTATGAATGCAAATTTAGGAGAATTACTTACAATATTAATTATAGTCACACTCATGGCGGGATGTTCGAATACAGACACACTTGAAGTCGATATTGTGGAAACATCGGCAAGTGGCAACCAGCTTACACCGGTGACCGATTTTCCCGAAGCTGACTCTATGGCCAGAATTTCAATCAACCCGGATGAAAGATTTCAGGAGATTACAGGATTTGGAGGTTCGTTTACGGAAGCATCTGCCTACCTGTTGAATGAGCTGAGCACAGAAAATCGTAATCGCATAATAGACGCGTACTTTGGGGACGATGGGGCACGATACTCGCTCACCCGTACACATATGAATTCAAGTGACTTTTCACTTGGCAACTATTCTTATGCGCCTGTAGCTGGTGATACCGAGCTCGAAAACTTCTCGATTGAAGAGGACCGCGCTGACCTCATTCCTATGATTAAAGACGCAATGGAGGTGTCTACCGATGGGTTTAAAATTATATCGTCACCCTGGACCGCACCGCCATGGATGAAAGATAATAAGCAGTGGGAAGGAGGAAAACTGCTTCCCGAATATTACGACACCTGGGGATTGTTCTTTTCGAAATACCTGACGGCATATTCAGAGGAAGGTATCGACATCTGGGGAATCACAATTGAAAATGAACCTCTTGGTAATGACGACAACTGGGAAAGCATGCACTATACCCCGGAAGAGATGAACGACTTTCTGGTGAACCATTTGGGTCCCCAGCTTGAAAGAGACAATCACGATGTAGTGGTTCTTGGGTATGATCAAAACCGTGATACAGAGATGATAGAATGGGTGGATGCCATGTATAAGGAAAATGAAGAGGCAGCCTCTTATTACGATGGAATTGCTGTTCACTGGTATGGAAGTACATACAAGATTTTTGAGGAACAGCTGCAGTATGCACATGAAGCGGCACCTGGAAAGTATATGATTCAGACCGAGGCTACAGCGGATGCCGAGGTCCCGGTTTGGAGAGACGACAGCTGGTATTGGTCGAAAGAAGCAACAGATTGGGGCTGGGATTGGGCTCCTGAGGATAAGAAGTATCTTCACCCAAAATATGTACCTGTCTACCGCTATGCACGCGACATCATCGGCACGCTTAATAACTGGGTAGATGGCTGGGTTGACTGGAATATGGTTCTCAACAGACAAGGCGGGCCAAACTGGGCAGAAAACTGGTGTTTGGCTCCGGTGATTGTGGATCCCGAACTGGATGAGGTTTATTTCACACCGCTTTACTATACCATGGCACATTTCAGTAAATATATTCGGCCGGGTGCTACAAGAATAGGATTTGAAAACAGTGATGAAAACTTGTTGCTAACAGCTGTGGAAAATCCTGATGGTTCGATGGCGGTGGTTCTGCTAAACCAGGAAGAAGATTCGAAAGGGATAGAATTAGATCTAAACGGAAAAACCGTCTCCTTTGCAATACATGGAAAAGCTATTCAAACGGTGCGTATACCTAACCAGTAATGATCGGTCTTAAATCATAAATAATAAAAAATGTCAGAGCCTAAAGCTTCAAAACAGAAAGTGCCCTATCGACATAAGATAGCATTCGGGATGGGTATGCTTGCCAATCAGATGTTTCCCGCTACCCTGGGGATATTCATGGTTGTACTGGTACAAAATCTTGGCTTTCCTGGCTGGATGTGGGGTATCGTCTATTTTCTGCCCAGGGTACTTGATGCGGTTACCGATCCTATCATGGGGTTTATATCTGACAATACCCGTTCAAGATTTGGTCGCAGAAGGCAGTATGTGATTACAGGTGCGATAATCATGGGAGTCGCCTTCACGATCATGTGGCAGCTATATGCTGAAAACTCCGTCAATTATAATTTCGGCTATTTCTTATTATGGTCATTTGCCTTTTACATCGGCTTAACCATATTCAGCGTGCCCTATGTGGCTATCGGTTATGAAATGAGTGACGATTTTCATGAGCGAACCGAAATTATGGCCGTTGCACAATGGATTGGTCAATGGGCATGGGTAATTGCTCCATGGTTCTGGGTGATCATGTATGACCCGGAGTGGTTCCCAACCGCCGAAGTAGCCACTCGAGAACTAGCTCTTTGGGTAGGAATCATTTTTGCTTTATGTGCTATGATACCCGGACTTTTTATTCCGAGTAAATCTACTGTAAATGAAGATTATGAACCACTGACGCTAAACAACATAAAGCGGAGCCTGAAAGAAATACTCAGAGGATTCAAGGAAGCGTTTTCATCTGTCCCGTTCAGAAAACTCTGTATATCTACGTTCTTCATTTTTAATGCCTTTAACACTGTTGCCGGATTTTCTTTCTTCATTATTGTCTGGTATTTGTTTGGCGGAGACGCAGGCGAAGCAGGTATTTGGACTCCACTGTTTGGAAGTGCCGGCGCCCTGGTAACCACCTTTTTGGTGATCCCGATTGTAGCTCGTATGTCAAGAAAACTTGGCAAGAAAAATGCATTCATGATAGCGCAAACGATAGCACTGTTTGGGTATGCAAGTCTGTGGTTCTTATTTGTGCCGGGAAAACCATGGCTGTTCTTGCTGGCCTTGCCATTTCACTCGTTCGGGATCGGTAGTTTGTTTGTATTGATGATGTCGATGACTGCAGATGTTATTGATTTAGACGAACTTAAATACGGAAAACGGAGAGAGGGAATATTCGGTGCCATATACTGGTATATGGTGAAATTTGGCTTTGCGATTGCAGGGGGATTAAGCGGAGTTATTCTTACCGTGGTCGGTTTTGATGGTAATCTGTCAGTTCAGCCTGAAGGATCGATCACGGGATTGAGGTTTTTCTTTTCGGCCTTGCCGATGTTTGGAACGATGGTGGCACTTTGGGTCATGCGTGATTATGACGTAACCGAAGAAAAAGCAAATGAGGTCCGGGAAATACTGGATGCTCGCAAGGAAGAAAAAGAGGCAGTTTCGGCACCATATGTTTATCAAAAAGACCGATTGCTTTCTATGACTTCTATCGATCCCAACGCAGAAGCTATTGCACCTGAGATAAGCCAACTCAGTATGAAGAAGTTAAGAAAAAGTTTCAAAGAATCATTGAATAGTGGTATTCATGGCTTTTGTTTTAGCCCCTATCTGGAAGGTCAAAATCTGGGTGATCAGCTATCAAGAGAGCAGATTGAGAAAAGAATGAAGGTTGTGGCTCCACACACCAAATGGATCCGTTCATTTTCATGTACCGATGGTAACGAATATACACCCGAGGTTGCCAAACAGATGGGATTAAATACCTTAGTTGGAGCATGGATCGATGATAACCTGGAAGCAAACGAAACAGAGATAGAGAATTTAATCAAGGTTGCCAAAGCGGGTCATGCCGATATAGTCGCTGTTGGGAACGAATGTTTATTGAGGGGAGAGCTGAGTGAGGATAAAATCATAGCGTACATCCATCGGGTAAAAGATGCATTGCCCGGAGTGTTGGTGAGTTATGTAGATACATATTATCAACTCTACCAAAACCCGGATGTGATTGAAGCCTGTGATGTGGTAATGGCCAATTGTTATCCATTCTGGGAAGGCTATGATGCCGAACATTCATCGGTGTATTTGAAAAAGATGTATGAAGTGACAAAGGATGTTGCGGGTAATAAAAAAGTAATTATTGCGGAAACAGGCTGGCCAACGTATGGGAAACCCGTGGATCAGGCTGAACCGTCAATTGAAAATATGATGAAATATTTCATCCGCTTAAAAAAATGGAGTGAACAGGAGAATATCGAAGTCTTCTGCTTCTCATCATTTGACGAATCCTGGAAAGCCCGACACGAAGGTGATGTTGGAGCGAGATGGGGACTTTGGAATAAAAATGAACAGTTAAAAGTGAACTAAAATGTCCTACAGAGAAGAAAGATTTCTTACATACACCGGCCCGGGTAAAAAGACCCATGTGGGCTATACCAAAGATATGCCCGCGGAGGAGATATCAAGTCTCTTTCACGAATTATTAAACAGCGGAATCCATGGTTTCTGTTTTAGCCTTTATGAGGAAGGGCAGGGACCGGGCCATGTTGTTTCTGAAGATCAAATAAGGCGACGGATGAGCGTACTGAAGCCTCACACAAGCTGGGTACGAACGTTTTCCTGTACAGAAGGCAACGAATTCATTCCAAAAGTGGCAAAAGAAATGGGAATCAAAACACTGGTCGGAGCATGGCTGGGAAGTGACTCTGAAAAAAATGAGGAAGAGATCGAAAACCTCATCAAACTTGCCAAAGAAGGGCTCGTGGATGTAGCTGCCGTCGGTAATGAAGTTCTTTATCGAAATGATCTGTCTCCGGAAGAACTGCTGAAAAAAATAAGATATGTAAAGGAACAAATCAGTGATGATATCCCGGTAGGTTACGTAGACGCGTATTACGAGTTTGTGAACCATCAGGAGATCGCTGATATATGTGATGTAATCCTATGTAACTGCTACCCTTACTGGGAAGGAACATCCATAGAAGACTCCTTCCAGCATATGCAGCATATGTTTAACCAGGCGAAACAGGCAGGAAACGGTAAACGGGTGATCATTACCGAAACCGGCTGGCCAAGCCAGGGAGAGGGATTGGGCGGAGCCAAGCCATCAGTCGAAAACGCTATGAAGTATTTTGTGAATGCCAACCTTTGGTCAAAAGACGACGATATAGAGATGTTCTATTTCTCATCGTTTGATGAATCATGGAAAGTGGGCAGCGAAGGAGATGTTGGAGCCTACTGGGGTGTTTGGGACAGTAACGGAAAACTTAAATACTGAGAATGAACACATTTTCCAATATAGGTATAGAACCCGGACGTGCAATTTGCTACTCGGGTTACCGCGAAGGCCAGCAGCCTGGAGGTGAAATTCCTACCTACGACCAGGTAAAGGAAGACCTGCTGATTCTTCAAGGCCATTGGACGTATTTACGGGTGTACGATTGCGCAGAACACACAATGACGATTCTTGAGGTTATCGAAAAAGAATCGCTCAATTTTAAAGTGATGCTGGGAGCATATATCAATGCCGAGATGAACAACTTTAACTGTCCATGGGATGGCGGAGTATACTCAGAGGCAAAGCTGAAAGCGAACGTAGCCGGTAATAAGAAGAAAATTCAGCGGCTCATTGATATGGCCAACAGATATCCGGAAATAGTGTGCTCACTATCGGTTGGAAATGAAGCCTGCGTTGAATGGACCGATCATTACGTGCACGAAAATAAAGTTTTAGAATATGTGCGGCACGTTCAGGAACATGCGGAGCAGCCTGTTACGTTTTGTGAAAATTACGTGCCGTGGATGTACAAGCTGGAAGAGCTTGCTCATGCCGTTGATTTTATCTCTGTTCATACCTACCCGGTATGGGAATACAAGCACATTAATGAAGCAATTGACTACACCAGGCACAATTATTATTCAGTTGCCGAAAAGTATCCGAATATACCGGTAGTCATTACCGAGGCGGGATGGGCGACGCGATCGAACGGCCGCGGAATTGAACCATCAAACGTCAACGAGAAGCATCAGAAAGTTTACTATGAACAGCTGATGGAATGGACGGATAAGGAAAATATTCTCACGTTCTTTTTTGAAGCTTTTGATGAAACCTGGAAAGGCTCGTCACACCCGGAGGAACCTGAAAAACACTGGGGATTATATAAAATTGACAGGTCGCCCAAGCTGGCTGTAAAACACCTGGCAAACAAACAACCTTCTACCTAACAGAAACACTCACAACAGCTTTTTAAGAAAAAGCTAAAAACAGAAAACCAAACAGACCATACATCGAATAAATCGCGACAAACCCTAACATATCTAAATCTTAGAATTATGAAATCAACAATATTAACAACAATACTAACATTTGTGCTTTTGGCAATTGCCAATCTGGCATTTGCGCAACAAGAAGTTGTCCAGAATTTTGAATCTTCTCCTCCAATTGCAGGTTTTGAGGGTTTGGAGTCAGCTACAATTGTCCCAGACCCTTCAACAGTAGGAAATGGACAGGTTTTGGAATTAGTTACTTCAGCAGCTGGTAATCCTTGGCAAGGTGCAGAAGTTATTCTTTCTGATGATAGCGCGCTAGATTTAACGTCAGATCTTACAGTAAGTGTAGATGTCTGGTCTAATGTTGCATTCTCGCCAATGGCAAAGGTTGAAATTACTGGATCTGCAGATGCTGCACCAGCTTCAGCTAATACTCAGAGTCACGCTGGAAATGGATGGGAAACTCTGACATTTACTTTTAATACAGGTGATGATGGAACAGCCACAGCTGATGGAATCTATAATAAAGTTGTATTCTTCCCTAACAGAAGCGCAGACGGTACAGCATGGAATGACCCAATAATAGTTGGGACGTTTTACTTCGATAATATTAAAGGCATGAAAGGTACTATAGGTGATGCTCCAAATGTACAAGAAGTTGTCCAGGATTTTGAATCTTCTCCTACAATTGCAGGTTTTGAAGGTTTAGAGTCAGCTACAATTGTCTCTGATCCTTCTGATGCAGGAAATGGACAAGTTTTTGAATTAATCACGTCATCAACTGGTAATCCTTGGCAAGGTGCAGAAGTTATTCTTGCTGATGACAGCGCGCTAGATTTAACGTCAGATCTTACAGTAAGTGTAGATATTTGGTCCGATGTTGCCTTTTCGCCAATGGCAAAGGTAGAAACGACTGGATCTGCAGATGCTGCAGCAGCTGCAGCTAATACTCAGAATCATACCGGAAGTGGATGGGAAAATTTAACATTTACTTTTAATACGGGTGATGATGGAACAGCTACAGCCAGTGGAATCTATAATAAAGTTGTATTCTTCCCTAACAGAACCGCAGACGGTACAGCATGGAATGACCCAATAATAGTTGGGACGTTTTACTTCGATAATATTACAGGCGTGAAAGGTACTGTAGGTGGTACTTCAGCTGGTAACGAGCCTGCTATAGCTGCTCCAACACCTCCATCAAGAGACGCTGCAGATGTTATCTCAGTTTTCAGCGATGCATATGCAAATATTAATGTTACCACATTTCAAACTAGTTGGAGTCAGGGAAATTTAGTCGGTGATGTTGAGATAGCAAGCGGCGACTTTATCAAGCAATATAATTTCGGTAATTTTATTGGAATTCAGCTAGAAAGCGGAATTGATCTGACCAATTTCACACACATGCATTTTGATTATTGGGTCGCAGATGAATCTGTAGGCACAGAAGCGATTTTAAACCCCAAACTATCTAATCATGCCGGCTTGCCCGATGCAGAAGGTGAAACCAATGCTATTGGTTCGGTGAACTCTGTATCTACAGTAGGTGAATGGGTTTCATTTGATGTAGCACTTGATGACTTCACATCTGAATCTGCTAATGGCTTATTGGATAGGGAAAATATTTATCAGATTGTCATGACAACAGCAGGTACTATAACTGATGTTTACATAGATAATCTTTATTTCTATAATCAAACTTCAACGAGTATAGATGGAGTCAACGAATCACCAAACAGCTTCACACTCAACCAGAACTATCCAAACCCATTTAACCCAACTACGAGCATTACGTATAACCTTCCCGCCAGCGGCGAAGTGACACTTGAAGTGTTCAATGTAACGGGACAGAAAGTGGCAACACTTGTAAGTGGAGTAAGATCAGCTGGTTCACATACAGCAACATTTGATGCATCAAATCTTTCATCAGGTGTATACATGTACAGACTTTCTTCCGGGAACTCTGTTCAGATAAGAAAAATGCTGCTTATCAAGTAATCTTAATTTGATAAGACATACGTCTAAATTTTATAAAAACCGGCCTGTCATGGGCCGGTTTTTTTTTGCACAAAATCAAAGAGGGTTTGCTCCGTTTATATTTTTTTTGAGAAGATTTATTGCTTTTTTGACACTCTTGAAGATAAAGTGCGTTTAAAACCAAGAATTTTCGGGCCGTATATAGCATTGAGTTTCAATCGATTTTAAAAGCTTCTGTTGCAAAGGTGAATCCTTTTTATTAGGATGTTTCACCTCAATCACAACAAGCCGGTTTACTTGAAGAAACTAACCACTTTATTATTACTGCTTTTAGGTGTTGCTTTACAGTCACCCGCACAGCATATGACTGAAAAAGGCGTGCCACTTCTGCAAAATTTTACTCCCACAGACTATAACCATCGCGGTAAGATCTGGGATATCGACTCTGCACCAAACGGCATTATTTATATGACGGCCGACAAGGGGCTCCTGGAGTTTGATGGTGATCAATGGAAGGGGTTTGACGGGAGCGACGGAATTACTCGTTCTGTTCTTGTGGCATCCGACACGCTCATATACACAGGGTCTGATCTTGACTTTGGGTTTTGGAAACGAAATGCGTTTAACAATTTTGAGTATACCTCGCTCTATCCGTTCAAGGAAGATCTTAACCAAATTAGCGAAGAGTTCTGGAACGTTCATACCTTGAATGACAATGTATTCTTTGTGTCTTCGAGCAATATCTACGTCTACAGAGATCAGAACCTTACCAAAATTCCGGCGCCGAAAGAAATTGACAACAGCTTCAGAATAAACAACACGCTTTATTTTGTGGATAAGCAGGAAGGATTATTTGAACTGCAAAATTTGTCACCCGTAAGACTCTCATCTCTGGGAGACAATAACAGCATTGAGGTCACAGGTATGTATGCCCAGGGTGAAAGCCTGATACTTGTAACACAGAATTCGGGACTGTATCAGTTCAGCAACGGAAACCTGTCTTCGGTACGGTCAAAACTCTCAGAAAGCCTGAAAGCGGCAAATGTGTTTAGCTTCGAAACGATTAATGACTCTTATCTTGCGTTTGGGACTATTCTGGAAGGTGTGTATATCAGCGATAAAAATGGAAATGTAGCCCATCACATAACCAAAAATAAAGGTCTGAAAAATAATACGGTTCTTAGCGTGCACTATAGTGAAGCGGGCAAATTGTGGCTGGCGCTGGATTTCGGGGCTGCGTTCATTGATTTGAGCAACGAGTTCACCTTTTTATATGACTACCAGGGAGATTTTGGAACCGGGTACAGTGCTGTTCTTAATAATGGTGAGTTTTATCTGGGCACAAATCAAGGGTTATACCGGTCTGACTGGGATGATTTAAGCAACAGCTCAGAGCTGGATGTTTTCGAGCTCGTACCCGGAACCGAGGGGCAGGTTTGGACAATTAGCAAGATTGATGACCAAATTTTGATGGGTCACGACCGTGGCCTGTTTTCACTTAATGGTGGTCAGCCAGAACGAATTGCAGAACAACGTGGTGTTTGGACCATAACGCAGTACGGTGATTATCTGCTTGCGGGGACCTATAACGGCATATCAGTTTTCAGGAGAGATGGTGAGTGGTGGACTTTTTACAAGCAGATGGAGCTAATACTCGGATCCTGCAACCAGATCATCCTTGACGGGGATAATACCATATGGGTAAATATTCCAAACTATGGAGTAATCAAAGCATCACTGGATGAAAATCTATACCCGCAAAACAGAGAGATTTTTCTGTCAGACCAGTTTAGTGGCCGGGATCACTACCTGGTAAAGGATGAAGAAGGCGTAAACATAGTTACGGAGGGGTATAGGCATAGCTATATTCCCGGGCAGAACAGTTTTAGAAAAAGTCGCCTTGATGAAGCTGAATCGGGAATAGATAATTTGTTACTGAGAGGGTCACAGCCTGTTCAATTAAATGGATCATATGAGTTTTACCCGGTTTATAATGGTTTTGCATTGCGACAGTTAAACAGGTCTGACAAGAACTATGGCGGTACGCCGGAGTTAATTTTTAGGCATATTGAAGCCTACAGTAACGATGAACGAGTGGACATTCCCAGCGGTTCAAAAGTTAATTATCGTCTCAATAACCTCAGAATTGTGAGTATTGTCCCGAACAGATCTGATGTGATGTACCAGTACAAAACTTCTGATTCTGACAATTGGAGCGAATGGACGAAAAATGGAACATTTGAATTGATCGGCATTGGATATGGCAATCACCGGCTGTCAGCAAGAGCAAGGGTCGGCGGAGCTGTAACATCCGAAAAATCTGTCTTCTTCACGATTGATACACCCTGGTATCTCGGCTGGCTGGCTTTTCTATTTTACTTTTTAGTCGTTTCATCCGTGTTTTACCTGATTTACGCCTGGCAGGGTGTATCCCTCAGCAGGCAGAAGAAATATCTTCTGATGGATCAGAGGGACTCACTTCGGGAACAGAAAGAGCGCTATCGCCAGCAGCTTCAGCGGGTTGAAGAGGATAAATTGCGGGCCGAATATGATAAAATGAAAGCGCAGCTGAAAAGCAAAACAATAGAACTGGCGACCAAAGCAAAAGAGAATGATGAGAAACAGAAAATTCTTCAAACATTAAATGAAAAATTTGAAAAGCTGAAAAAAAATCCGGATTCGTTATCACGCCAGTCTGACGAAATTAAACGAATTATTGATTCTCATATCGACTCTGAAGATAATACATTTGAAATTCAAATCGACGAGCTGCACCAGGAGTTTTTTGAAACGCTTAGAAATAAGTACTCCGATCTCACCCGTTATGACCTGAGGCTTTGTATATACATTAAAATGGGTTTCGATTCAAAAGAGATTGCAGACCTGCTAAACATAAAACCGTCCAGCGTGTATATTAGCCGGTCGCGCCTTAGGAAAAAACTTGGCCTGGATTCAGATGAGGATCTTCACGCCTACCTGAATTCTATATAATCAGGCAGGTTTGTGAATAGGGCAGATACCTGGAGGGTGGAGAGACTTTGTTCTGCGCCGTATTACAGCCGTAAGCTGTTAACGTTTTGAATCACTCAGTCTGAGGTGTCATTTGCCATCAACTCTTGTAAACGGAGAATCTGCTTGTCGTAGTGAGCCCTTTTAGAGCTGTTAGACTGTCTTAACTGCTTAAACACATGAATTGCAGCCTGGTAGTTACCTTGCTTTTCATGAATCAATGCAAGTGTCTCTGTTACGATATCGTCAACATCGGCAGAACGCTGACTCAGGTCTTCAACCGATTGGTCAGGATCTGTACCTGAATTTGGTATCTGTATGCGCTTTGTTTCCGCTTTTGAAAGTTTTGAAATAAGCTGATCGAGATCCCGGATTGGATGCGTGCTGCGCGGCTTTTGTTTGCTTTTTCCGTTCGATGGCGGTGCCGTTTCCGGAACCCAGGCATCAAAATAATCTGGATGTTGCATATAATAGGGGAGGCGCCTGAAGAACTCGCTGCCGGGGGCCATTATTTTTGCAGATAACGCATACTTAATGGCGTCTTTTGAACGGCCGGCCTTACGGCTCAGAACGGCTAAGATATAATACCCCACAGCTCCGCTACTGCGCTTGGATACATGGGTTTCAAGTTTTGTAAGTGTACCTGCCGGATCGCTGTCAAACTGATCCAGGTATATTTGGTACGATTCAGGTACCGGACCTGCGGGCAATTCCATTAATCAAATTTTTTTGAGCAACAATTATAGAGACCACGCGCCTAAAAGAAATTATCAGGCATTGCCGTAAGTGGAAATACGGCAGTTAGATAGTACAAAAAAAATAATTGATATTCACTACCAATTACTCACGGCATCGTTAAAAGCGTTATTTGCGATTTGCTGGAGTGCCTCTGAGGCCGCTTCAATTTCCCCATCAACCGGATTGTCGAGCACATCATATGTTGCCGTGCCGGTAAAGCTTTTGCTATAAACCGGTTCGTCACTATCAGCATACTGAAAGGTGGCCCGGACAACAATTTGGATTTCATTTAGATTGGCCTGTTCATCACCGCCCACACTGAACGGCCGGTTTCGGTATGATTGAATGGCCCCATCCATCCACGAGTCTGCGTTTTCCTGTTCATTGTTCAAAGAGAGCCGGCTTTGGTTCACAAACCGATTGACAAGCGCATTGTATAGTCGGTCACTGAGGTCTCCAAGACCACTCTGAGAGTTATCAGAGAAAAACGGGATGTATATCGTGTCTACATCGCTTGGAATACTTGTTCCCGTAAAACTGTAGCTCATACAGGATGTACAAACAAATAACAGCCCCACTGCGGCTGCCAAAAACTTATTGAAGCTCATACTGATCCAGCTTTCTGTAAAGTGTTCGTTCGCTTACTCCAAGTGCCTCAGACGCCTTTCGCCGATTACCTTCGTATTTTTTCAGAGCCTGCTGGATAAGAAATTTTTCAGCTTTTTCAATGGATGGTATATCATCATCTGAGAAAAAAGAGTTTATGGACGGTTCTTCATCTGCATCTTCCTCATCGAGGTCGTTGTCCATAGAACGGATGCCAAGGCTCTCTTCTCCGTGCTTATTTGTGTAAACCGAAATATCATTAGGATCGAAATCTCTGGGCATAGCCTCCGGAAGCGCCTTGATTTCTTTATTGCTGAATGATGAGTACAAAAATTTCGCCAGCATTTTTTTCAGGTCCGACAGGTCGGTTCGCATTTCAACAAGTGCTCTGTAAATGAGGGTAGGATCCTGGGATGGCGAAGATTCAAAATCATCAGAGGTGGTTTCTTTTTCGCTCTTAGATGCCACTACCGGTAAGTTATCTGCCGAGCCCCTGTGTTGTCGGCCCTTCAGGTACTTTTGAAGTCGCTCTTTGTCAATAAACTGCGATTTTTCGAGAACAACCAGCTGCTCGGCCACATTTTTGAGTTCACGAACATTACCCGGCCAGCGATATGAAATAAGCAACTCCCTCGCCTCGTCCGAAAAACCCTTAAATACAGAATCGTATCTTGACGAAAATTCAGTCACAAACTTTCTGAATATTGGTACAACATCTTCCTGCCGGTCGCGAAGAGGCGGCAGTTTAATTTTAACTGTATCGAGCCGGTAGTAGAGGTCTTCTCGGAAATTACCTTCGTTAACCTCCTCCCACAGATCTTTATTTGTGGCAGCAATCACACGCACATTCGTCGTGAGCATTTTGCTGGATCCTACCCTGAAATATTCACCCGACTCCAATACGCGAAGAAGCTTCACCTGTATATTTTTTGGAGTATCTGCAATTTCATCTAAAAAAATGGTGCCCCCATCGGCCTTTTCGAAATATCCTTGTCGCGAATCATGTGCACCTGTAAACGAGCCTTTTTCGTGGCCAAAGAGTTCACTTTCGATGATCCCTTCAGGAATGGCACCGCAATTTACAATAACGAGGTTTGAGTTTTTTCTGTCACTGATTGAATGGATAGCTCGTGCAGTCACGTCCTTACCGGTTCCTGTCTCCCCCTGCAGCAAAACCGTAATATCAGTTTTTGCAATCTGCATAATCTTATCAACTACTTGCTTTATAGCAGCTGATTCACCATTCAAACCAAATCTTTCTTGAAGCGCTTGTCTGTCCATAAGTAATCTTTATTTAATAGACCTTAAAAATAAGAAAGTTCCTGTTCTTACCATAAAAGGAAATGCTTCCATAAATTCTTCGTCTCTTTTGCTATTCAAACTTTACTTTAAGTAAAAAAGATTGTTTGTTAGATGTTATTTAGTAATAAAATCGTTGATTATTGCAACTATGTGCTGTTTTCGCCCCAGCGTCATTCGGCTCTTACCTAACGGTCAAAGCTATCAGACATCGGGACATACGAGAATTCCGAATCAAGAGCCACGACACATTATGGGCTTTTGGCATAGATTACGAATCAAATTAATATATGACCGAAAAATCAACTCTTTATGAAAGAATACCCACGATTTACGGATGAATTTGAGACTGCTATACGTAAACATTTCTCATTTATTTACAACGATGAAGTTGTAGAAAAATGTCTTCGTGAAACTCATCGGCTGCTCGAAAAATACAATTTGAGACCCCCAGAAGAGAGAAAAGAGTTTAAGGATGTATGGTCTCATCAGGACCAAATTCTGATTACTTACGGCGATATGGTTCAGCCAAAAATAGGAGAGGCGGTCGATAAACTTAATGTTCAGCATAAATTTTTAAATGAATACGCCAAAGATTTTCTATCCACCATACACATTTTACCGTTTTTTCCGAGCTCTTCGGACGACGGATTCTCTGTTGTAGATTACAAACGGGTTGATTCGCGACTCGGAGGGTGGGAAGATATTGAAGCTCTGAGTAAAGACTATAGGTTGATGGGGGACCTGGTGATGAATCATGTGTCCAGATACAGCATGTGGTTTAAGAAATATACCGATCAACAAAAACCCTATACCGATTACTTTATTGAGGTTGACCCCGATACAGATATGAGCAGTGTCACGCGGCCAAGGAGTTCGCCAATTTTAACACCCGTTCATACCGAAGAGGGTGAGAAATTTGTCTGGACTACCTTCAGTGATGATCAGATAGATGTAAATTTTTCAAATCCTGAACTGCTGTTTCGATACATCGATATCTTTCTTTTTTATATCAGTGAAGGTTTGTCTCTTATACGGCTTGATGCTGTTGCCTTCATCTGGAAGGAGCTGGGAACCTCGTGTATTCATCTGCCTGAGACGCACGAAATTGTGAAACTGATGCGCACAATTGTAGACCACTTTGTACCGCAAACAACCCTCATCACAGAAACCAATGTTCCTCACAAGGAGAATATAAGCTACTTTGGCGAGGGTGATGAAGCACATATGGTGTACCAGTTTAGCCTGCCACCACTTTTACTGCATGCTATTATAACTGAAAATGCGGAATACCTAACCGAGTGGGCAAAATCTCTGAAGCCTCTTCCGAAGAACTGCACGTATTTCAATTTCACGGCGTCTCACGATGGAATCGGGGTTCGTCCGCTTGAAGGACTGGTTCCGGATGACGAATTCACCGCACTTGTTGAAAGCATGAAAAAACGCGGTGGTTTTGTGAGTGAAAAGCAAAATGCTGATGGTACTCTGAGCCCATATGAACTCAACATCACTTATTTTGATGCATTCTCTGATTATAATGGATCCCAAAGCATGCAGGAGCGACGATATATTTGCTCGCAACTCATTATGCTTAGCCTACAGGGAGTTCCCGGTATTTACTTTCACAACCTTACGGCTACCCGGAACAACATCCGCGGTGTTTCTATAACGGGCCGGTACCGAACCATTAACAGGAAAAAATGGAAGTACGAAGAGCTCGTGGATCTCTTGAATGACCCTGACACAAATACTTACAGGATTTTTAACAGGTACAAGGATATTCTGCTGAAACGAAATGAGCATCCTGCGTTTCATCCATTCGGGAAACAAACCGTCTACGATATTGGTAGCGATCTGTTCTGCATAATGCGGGAAGACCCGGACAAAACTGAGCGAATATTGGTTGTGGCCAATTTAACCACGGATAAGATTACCAAATCACTTGAAGAACAGGATCTTCCTATTGAAAAGAAATCGACCTATGATGATATACTTACCGGGGAAACAAGGGTTAAAGATCAGAAGTTAGAGCTTGATGCCTGCCAGGTAGCCTGGCTTGTGGTGTAGAGCCTCGTCTGCACGCTGTTTTTGCGGGCTGACGAGTGGATGTGACTCGCCCCTCGTCTGCATGCTGCTTTCACAGGCTGACGAGTAAATATGGGAGGCTGTTTAAAAAGGGCGTAATAGTGTTATAATGTTATCCATTCCGTCATGCAGGATTTAAGTCCGGCATGACATAATTGTTGATGAATTAACTTAACTAACGCCCTTTTTGAACTGATTTTGGTGGTATTTGACAAGTTTAAGAATCAAACTCAGGTTGCAAAGGAGAAGTCATGAAAAGCATTCTGAGAAAAGAAATTATACACAATCTAAAATCTGGTTCAACTCAGTAATAACGAGATCCGGTCTTAAGTCTTTAGTTCTGGAATCGTCAGGCCTCCATTTTAATGATCGGGAATCACCTGCAAAGAGTGCTGTTTGCAACCCTACTTCATGTGCCGGGTAAACATCTTTCAGCATGTCGTTGCCTACATATAAATAATTTTCGGGTTCGAGATCAGGCAAATGTTTTGACGCCTTTTTCAGAAAGTGCTCATAGAAAACAAGTCCCGGTTTTTTCCTGGATTCTTCATATGACCAGTGCAGTAGGTGCGGGTTAAACCCAAGCTGATCCAACGTTTTTCCGGCAAGAGCTTCAAACGCTATTGGGGTATAAAATTGTGAGTTCGAAATGATTCCCAGCTCTAAATTTTTTTCTTTTAATCCGCTCAGCGTCTCCTCTAGTCCGGGCATAGGCCAGATTGGGTTCATCCGGACTTCAAACTCAACTGCCATCCGGTCGTGTTGATCAGATGATGTCGATTCGCCAATCAGGTCTTCGGCATACATTTGATTTAGTACATTTCTCCACACCTTTCGAATGTCCGGTTCGGGGTAGGGAATCCCGCTGGATTTCAGATCCTGCATCTGTTCCGTCACCACTTTGTCATAGATTTCATATCCGCGTTTCCCCACTTTATCATGGACTGGCTGGATATTTGCACCTTTCATTGACTCAATGAGTAAGCCCGCATCTGATTTACCTTCATCTATACCAATGTCTCCCACTCCGGAAATGAACAGTGTTCCGTAAAAGTCGAAAATGACGGCTTTAATACCGGCTAGTTTATTTAAAACAGGCTCTTCCCCGGTCTCTTCGGGATCAAGAGGAGACGACAATATTTTAAAACGCTGTTTTAAAGTGGCTTCATCTGTCATGGTTTCTTTCGACCGAATTTTTTGCGGTATTCCTCGATCTCAATCATTGGAGGGCGTTCTTCCTCCACAATTGAAATTTCGTTCTGCTGGTATTGACTTTTCGTAACCTGGAACTGCCTTAAAATTGTTTCGTGATCCACGTTTTCAAACTTGCCAAGCGCCTGAGCCCGTTTCAGGAATGTCTGAAGAATCCCGAACGACATTTTTCCAAGCGAAATGGTTGGCTTATTTTCGTGGACCCGTTTGTCAAGATCTGTCTGGGCAAAAGCTTCCAGTCCAAACTTGTTGTGCACGTCAATCAGGTGGGAGGTTTCAACACCATATCCAATTGGAAAAGCGATCTGTTCCAGAACTTCCCGCCGTACGGCATATTCGCCGGAAAGTGGCTGAATGATGGTTGTCAGTTCGGGAAAGAACAAGGAAAAGAGCGGCCGAACCAGGATTTCAGTCACGCGGCCACCGCCTGAATTTCGCACACCGCCGGAGACAGCCAGCGGGCGATCGTAAAATGCTTTTACGTATTTCACCTCTTCGCGGTAAATAAGAGGCGCAACGAGTCCATATACAAAGCGTGGGTGAATGTTGCTGATGTCCGCATCAACATACACAATAATGTCGCCTTTCAGCTGATGGATGGCTTTCCAAAGGTTTTCGCCCTTCCCCATTTTAGGTTCAAGATTTGGGAGTATATCGGCCGATAGATAGGTGTCGGCACCGTAAGTTTTAGCCACCTCCAGGGTATTGTCGTCCGATCCGGAATCGATCACGGCAATTTCATCAAGCAGCGGATAACGGTTCACGAGTTCCGACTTGAACAGGATGACCTCCTTGCCGATCGTTTTTTCCTCGTTCAGAGTTGGCAGGCAAAGAGATATTGTAAGTCCATGTTTCTCTTTTGTTTCTACCAATTTTTTCAGGTCCCAGAATTGGGAGTGATGATACGTATTTTTATCAATCCAGTGTTGAAGATCAGTCACAGAATCCTCCATCTGTAGCAATTAATATTCCGATGATTTGAGCCAGTCCTTTGTAAATCGGGTCAATTTGAACCGATTCATTCATTTTATGAATCCTGTCGCCGGACGTAATACCAAGCGTTAAAGCCGGGATTTTTTTATCGATGAGTGCCGCGAGCTCCGATGTACTTGGTGCCAATCTTGGCTCAATATCGAGGGTATTCATGATTGAGCGCGCACACTCATTCATTGGATGCGCATACGGAATACCGCCGGGCCGGCGCCGGGCAAAAATATCGAGTTCAACCTCATCACCTGTTTTGGATGCCACCTCTTTGGCAATATCCTCAATTGTTTTACCAACGTCGTCCACAACGTTTTCTGCTTCAGACCGAACTTCAAAACCCAGCGTGGCTTCCTTCGCGATGGTGTTAAAAGAGGAGCCTCCTGAAATGGATCCCATCACCACACTTGTTCGGGGCCGTTTTGGCAGCCGGATATCATTAATTTTATTAATGACTTCATTTAATGTGAGAATTGCGCTGGCATCTCCAAAGCGCGACCAGTCGTACGATTCCGGAACTTTACATGTAATTTCTCCGCGGAGCATGCCAATAGATGTGTAGCTAAGGCGGCCTAATTCAACACCTTCAATACAAAGGGCATTTTTAATATCGAACTCATTGTTATCTAAGAAAAACCGAATCCCTTCAAGATCTCCGCGACCGAGGCTCTTCACGCCGCCAAGCAGTACAAGATTATTCTTCAATTTTATGTCCAGCTCCTGCAAAATGTAGGGTATGGTAGCCAGCACACCGAGGCCGAGGCTATTATCTGCCACCCCGGGTCCAATGATACTATCGGAAGATACCTGCATGGTATGATCAGATTTTTCAGAAAAAACGGTGTCGGCGTGAGCGTTCAGAAGAATGGACTTTTCACCCTCTTCGCCTTCCAGTAAACCAATACCGTTTCCACAGTCATCAATTGAATTTTCTGAAAGCCCCGCCTCTTTAAAACGGTTCAGCAAAAATTCAATGCGTTTCTGTTCTCCGGATGTTGGGGCCGGGATCTCCCCGATCATTACAAGATTGGCTAATAGGATCTCTCGAAACTGTGTCAGCTGGTCCTGTAAGTCATGAAGTGAACCTGTTACAGATTGTAAACTCATATGCGTTTAATTGTTGAACATTAAGTCCTAATGGTTTAAATGGGAAAGAAAAAGTAACCATTCCACAATATAATGAAAACTTTTAATGTAAAAGGATTATTACTGTTAAGTTTGTGCAAAAAAATACCGGATTACTATTAAATGTTTTTGAGGAACATCCCAACGTATTTGTACTTATTACCGGCGTAATGAGTGAGGAAAATATAGCGATAGTTCTACTGAACTTTTACCAAGCTCTAACCGATAATAAAAAAGCATCGAGGATATCTTTCAATCATACTTTTAGAAATTATATAGAGGGCTTAGAGTAATAATGATCGAAAGTTATTCTGCACTTTAGATGTAGAATATCTTAAATATTTGAGGCTTTTAAGTTGTGATCCTTAACTGACCCTTAATTGAATTTATAGTTTTCAAACCCTCAGGGTGTCTGGCTTGTTGCTGCCGGATGTAATTCTGAGAGATTGCTCTTGAATTTAGCAGAGAAATTTAAAAGGAAAAAACTCCTGTAACCAATCCATCTTTCGGTCGTCCAACTAACGTAGCAGGGCTCACCGACGGTTGATTGATCTGTGAATGTAGTGTATGAAACGATTCAAATCAGATTCAGAAATTGTGTCGAGGATCCTGGATGGTGATAGGGAGCTTTACAGGCACCTTGTGGATACCAGTTCACCAATAATTTTTCACCTTGTACGATCATTTGAAAAAAATGAAGAGGAGGTTAAAGGAATGGTTCAGGAAATTTTTGTAAAGGCATATACAAAACTTGATAGATTCGAGAAACGGGCGAAATTTTCAACCTGGATCTATTCTATAGCACTCAATTATTGCAGGGATTATGCAAAGAATATTCGCCGTAATAACAGAAGGTTTAGCGAATTGGGAGAGACTTTTATAGATGACCATACCAGCGAAGAACTGCAGCCCGATGAATCGATGGAACGGCAGGAAACAGAGGGGGCTCTTTATCGGGCTATAGAAAAATTGTCGCCTGAACAGTCGGAGCCGCTGCTTATGAAGTACAGAGACGGAATGAGCTACAAGGCGATCGCACAGCAAACAGGAGTATCTGAATCTGCATTGAAAGTGCGGGTACACAGGGCCCGTCTTGAGTTAAAAAGAAATCTCGGAAACGGGGTGCTGTGATGAGCCGTCTGAATAATAATGATCTGAATGACCTATTAAGACAATTTCTCGATGGCGAACTTAATCCTAAACAGGAAAGGAACGCGCTGAAACGAATTGCTGAAAATGACGAGATGAGAGAACAACTGCGCTTTGAGCAGTACGTTTCCAAGACGCTGAGAGGTAAATTTGATGCGAAGTCATTTTCCGTTCCCGAGGGTTTCTCGGATGATGTAATGAGTGAGATTGCCCAGCTTGAGGGAACAGCAGAAAGAAATCCCTCTTGGATCGAAAAGGTAAAGCAACAGCTCAACTCTTTATTAACACCTCGAGAATACTCGTTCAGACCAGCCACTATTTTCGCTGTTCCCGCATTGTTGTTGATACTTTTCACCGGTCTCTACCAGTCCATGCTTCTTAAGCCTGCTCAATCTATAGAGTATTCGGCCGGAACGCAGGTTGTTTCCGGCGAGGCGTCTGAAGAAGTTTGGATCCGGTTTGTTTATATAGATGAAGAAGCTAATCAGATTGCAGTGGCCGGAAATTTTAGCGATTGGGAACCGATAGAGCTGGACAGCCGAAAGATGGGGGACCGTACCGTTTGGACAGGTCTTGTGCCGGTTAAGCGAGGTGAGCACCGGTATATGTTTGTACGAAACGGTGAGGAATGGATTTCGGATCCGCTGGCTGAGATTCAGCGGGACGACGGCTTTGGGAATAAAAATGCTGTAATCTATTTATGAAAATACTTGGCCTAATTATAATCGGGGTGTTCTGTATAGAAAGCCTGGTGGCTCAGAGTTTAAATACGATTTTCTCGATAGAATCCCGTGGAGGATATTCCACAAATACATATCTCCATCCATTTGTGAATGAATGGGATTCTTCAGATGATGGGGCGTTTGCCAGGATCACTCCATCAGCACAGTTTTTCTGGGGTAGCCAGGGCTTTTCAGCCGAAGGATCAGCCGGCTATTTTTATGAATCCATTTTTGATAACAGGAATAGCTGGAACGGAGCATTTGGGTCAGCCCGGTTGCATTACAGGTTCACTGAGTCGTTGTCTGCTGGAGTAGAGGCCAGCGGAAGCCACATGAGTTCTTCGTTCAGAAAGCAGACATTATCTATGTTACCCAACGTAACCTGGTCCCCAACACTTTTTACGAGAATTCAGGCAAAGGCGGGTTCCTCTTTCAGAGAGTATAGCGGACTCGGTGAAAGCGAGGTAAATAGTTTTAGTGACCGTTTTGATCTGGCTGGAATTGAGCTTGAACACTGGCCATCCTTGCGATGGAGAATCCAGGTCAGCGGTTATGGCATGCCGGGTGAAAGCTTACTTGATAACCACAGCGCTGCGCTTTCAGTAAGGCGGTTGATTCAACAAAAGGTAGGAATTACGTTAAGTGTGAGTATGAATCGGTTTACAAACAGTTACACAATCAGTCCGCAGACAGGGGGTTCACCTTTTGGGTCGGGGCAGACAAGTATTGAAGATGAGATCATTGAGCAGACGGACCACCTGCTTCGCAGTGAAGTTGCAGTCACATTTCCAATTGCCGGACAACTTTCAGGATCCGGAAGTGTGGGTACGCATACGTTTTGGGCGGCAAACGGTGAATTTCGGTCCGACATTGCTGCTTCAGTGGGTATCCGTTATTCAATTCCCGGGTCGGCGATGCTAAACCAGCGGCGAAGCGCAGTTGAGCCGGAGTGGGAGAACAAGCCAGGTGAAGCTGTTGTTGTGACTGTGAACTACGGCGGAGACGGCAATCTATATCTTACCGGAGAATTTAATGATTGGGGTCGCCCGGGTGTGGCTCTCTCACGACAAACCCAGCAAAGATTAGCTGCCAGTGTAGAGCTGGAACCTGGCATTTATGAATATAAAGTGATTTTAATACGGGATGGGGAAGAATCATGGGTCGAATTGTCAGATGATACGATGACCGTCAGTGATGGGTTCGGCGGTGTGAATGGATTAATCTTTATTGAGGAATAGGTGAGGCCTATTATGCAACACGAAAACAGTTATTCATTAAAAAATTATGTAACAGGTTTGGCGATCATTCTGCTGCTTGTACTGATGCTGCCGGCTAAATCATGGTCTCAACAAGTCCAGGATCTGCAACAGATTACAGATCGCGCCATTGCCGCAGGTCTTGATCGAAATCAAATAGAGCAGATTCAGGAAAGGGCAGCCGGCCGTGGTATCGACAATGAAATGCTGGCACGATTAATGGAACCTGCTGCGGACCTTGCAGAAAGAGGAATGCCAAGCGACTTTATGGTTCAAAAGATGCTTGAGGGATTAGCTAAGGGTGTGCCGGCCGGCCGGATGATGCCGGTTATAGAGTCGATCCATCAGCATACGCCGGGCGCAGTAGCTCTGTCTGAACAGTGGATGAACAGAACAGATGTCACTCCTTTCGTGCAATCCATGGGTGGACAGCAATCCCGGTTCAGAGGTGACTTAATTAATGCCAGCCTGAAATCACTCACTCAGGAGGTGCCATCAGAAACAATAGAATCTGTATTGGTTGAGCTGGGAAATCCTGCCGTGCTGCAGAAAGCGTCGCCACAAGTTATAGCAGCGGCCGTTGGAATACTCCCGGACATACCGGCTTCCATGCTAAATGAGGCAGGGATGCAACAAATGATTTCAAGAGCGGTTCAGGGCGGATTTTCAGCAGTAGATATCCAAAAACTACCTGGCGCTATGAATGCTGCCGCAAAGCGGAGCCAGCTACCGTCTGCTTCAATCCTGAACGGGTTGTCAAATCAAATAGACAATGGTATTCCGGCAAACCAGGTCCTTCAAAACTTATTTAATGGGAACATCAATGCCGGGCCGCCGAATGGCATTCCGGGCAGACCCGGCGGGAAGCCAGGTGACAGGCCCGGACAGGGACAAGGCAATGGGAACGGGAAAGGAAATGGTGGGTTTAAAACATAAGTGGTCATATTCCCCATACCGTCTGGATGTGGAAATCAAAAGGTTGAAATCAGGTTCGTAACTCGCAGGATGTGTGCAGAGGTAGCTCTTTCTGTTAGTTATTTCCAGGCGTCAACTCCGTCGTTAGACTTCCATATATAGCTAATGGGGCCACCGCTGCGATCTTTACGGAAATAGCGTCGATGATGCCAAAAAAACGCATAAATGATTCGCGGATTTACCATATCCACAATCAATGTTACAAGCTCCGGTACCCTCATCTATAGACAGAATATAGACCCATGTTTTACCCGCGTCAGTAGATCTGTAGACTTAAATTTCGTGGGATATTGTCACACCGCAGAGTGGAGGAAACCCTTTCATCTCAACATATGCTATCTCAAAGTCTGATACAGATGCGCTGATTTTATAAACAGAACCGGTATTTTGAAAATCCGTCTGAAACAATATCCCAGGTTTCACCACCGTCTTCGGTTTTCTATAATTCACCGCCTGTTGCTCCAATAAAATAGGTTTATTCTTTTCATAACAGCTTCGGCCGGGTATAAAAACTCAGTATCGATTATAGCTGCAGACTGCTTTTAATATTTTTCCCATTTGTTTGAATCGAAACCAGGCTGGTATTATTCAGTTTATTCACTGGCTTTCAGAAGGTGTTGTTTTATTGGTATGACTGTGTTGTAAAACCGAGCATTGCCAAATTCCATCGAAACTGTAACATTAAAAAATTCACGTTTACCTGCTTGTGGACTGACCGTGGATTATGTCAAAATTTCTGGTTCTGCAAAGCTCTCTTTGAATAGATTTTATAATTTCTTGTGGTTAAAGCTCTTAATGATTAAAGTAAAAGGGATGTAGTAATTTTTAATTTTTTATAATATAATAATTGAAAAGCTCATTCTAGTAAATAATCCATCTAGCTTCAGTAGCTCATCTCTTCAAAAAAAATGCATAATATGATGAAACGATACAATCCAGGTGCAGTCCATGCTGTGTCAACCTCAAAAAATAAATTTTTAATAGTATTGAGAAGAGCATCGCAATTGACATGCTTTTTTATTTTGATGTTCGGCATTACTGCTGCATCATATGCTCAAATAACAATTAATGGGACAGTAACTTCCGTTTCTGATGGTGGGTCTCTGCCCGGTGTAACAGTTTTGGAAAAAGGCACATCCAATGGAACCACTACAGATGAAAGCGGGAATTATGAGATAACAGTTGAGAACTCTGATGCTATACTTGTATTTAGCTCAGTTAGTTTTGAAACTCAGGAAATTGTAGTTGGCAACCAGGAAACTATCAACGTGGAGCTTGATGAAGATGTCCAGCTACTGGATGATGTTGTTGTTGTAGGGTACGGTGAACAAGACCGAAAAACGCTGACAAGCGCGATTTCTTCAATATCTTCCGAAGATATTGCAAATATACCTTCTGCCAGCACCGACCAGCTTATGCAAGGGCGTGCTGCAGGCGTGCAGGTAAGTGCCAATTCAGGTACTCCAGGTGGAGGGATTTTCGTAAAAATCCGTGGAACATCATCCATCTCCGGGGGTAGTGATCCCTTGTATGTTGTAGATGGAATACCGATTCAAACAGGTAACTATGGATTAGGGCTTGGTGGTGAAACTACCAGTGCTATGGCAGATATTGCCCCTTCAGATATAGAATCTATAGAAATATTGAAAGATGCGTCTGCAACGTCCATATACGGAGCTCGTGCTGCAAACGGTGTTGTTTTAATAACAACAAAAAGAGGTGGTTTCACTGAACCTCGTGTAAGTATCAACCTTTATAGAGGAGTTGAAGAACCGGTTAACATGCCTGACCTTGTAAGCGGACCTGAGTTTGAAATGCTTATGAACGAAGCTGCAAGTAATAATGGAGAGTCTGAGCCTTACGCCAATCCTGCAAATGCTACCAATACGAATTGGGCTGACCAGGTTTTCAGAACTGGAATTGTTCAAAACTATGACGCTTCAGTAAGTGGTGGCAACGAGTTTATTAAATATTCAGTATCAGGTTCTGCATTCGACCAGGATGGGGTTGTAACACCGGCTTCATTTACCAGGAAAAGTGCCCGGTTAAATCTTGATATTCTTGCTTCTGAAAAGCTTACGTTTGGAACCAGCACTACCTATTCATTCTCGAATCGTAACAGGGCCCGTAATAATGATAATATTACCGGTGTGCTTGGTGGAGTTTATTTCATACCATCGAACCTACCTGTTTACGATAGTGACGGCAACTATACTAAATTCAGCATTTTTGAAAACCCTGTTGCTGCCGCCAACGAAGTGGATTTCAATATGGATGTTAACAGGCTTATTGGTAATGTCTTTGCTGACTATGAATTTCTCCCTGGTTTGACTTTCAGAAGCAGCTGGAGCCTGGATTATAACCAGATTAAAGAAGACAGGTATGATAATACACTGCTAAATAACGGATCTGCCGTAAACGGAAGTGCTCTTTCAACCGTGGCTGTTATACAGACATGGACCGCTGAAAATACCCTCAGCTATCTTTTCAACATTGGATCCAATCATAACTTCAGTACACTAATAGGTACAAGTGTCGAAGAGTCGAACTTTGAGCGTACTACTGCCGAGGGGGAACAGTTTCCAAGCAATGATTTCAAGAGGGTGCAGGACGCAGCGGTACAATCCGCTTCCTCATCAGGAACCAGCTGGGGACTTGCATCTTTCTTTGGACGAGTAAAATATGATTACGACAGCAAGTACCTGGCAACTTTTACTGTCCGCCGAGACGGTTCTTCACGCTTTGGTGAAAATAACCAATGGGGTACATTTCCTTCTGCAGCCCTGGGATGGGTCGTTTCTGAAGAGGAATTCTTTTCGATAGACTCAGTGTCTGAGTTAAAACTGAGAGTAAGCTACGGTGTCACAGGTAATCAAAGCGGTATAAGTAACTTTCAGGCCCGGGGTCTTTGGGGCGGCGAAAGTTATGGTGATAGCCCGGGTACAAGTCCGGGGCAGCTTGGAAATCCTGAACTCAAATGGGAAACAACCAAACAGCTGGATATCGGTATTGACATCGGGTTGTTTGATGACCGTTTAAACTTTGTTTTTGACTACTACGAAAAGCAAACAGATGATTTGTTACTTGCTGTGCCTGTACCAATGTCTACAGGCTTTTCTGAGCTTGTGCAGAACTTTGGTGAGCTGGAAAACAAAGGACTGGAGTTTGGCATTGCAGCAGATATTATCCAGACTAATGACTTGAATTGGAATCTGATTTTCAATATTGCCGGTAACCGCAATAAAATTGTTAAACTAGCTTCTCCATTCAACGTGTATAACCGTGATATTTATCGTTATGAAGAGGGGGTCCCAATGTACTCCTTCTATTTCCATGAGCAGATAGGAGTTGACCCAGACACAGGCGAACCAATATTCACCGATGTTGATGGAGATGGGACGTTCAATCCGAATGTGGATAGAAAAATTGTTGGGGATGCTAATCCAGATTTCTTTGGGGGTATAACCAATAAGGTAAACTACAAAGCATTCGATTTTTCAATCTTCTTTCAATACAGCTACGGTAACGAACAGCTGAACTGGAATAGATTCTTCCAGGAACATGGAGGAACCCGAAATACAGGATACCTGAGCTCACAATTAGATCGATGGCAACAGCCGGGAGATCAAACCATGGTCCCCCAAATGAAAAGTTCTAACTATGCCGGAAACTTGCGGCCTTCGCGTTTTGTAGAAGACGGCTCTTATATGAGGCTTAAAAATGCCACATTAGGGTATACAGTTCCTGTTGACATACTTAACAAGCTTGGAGCAGGTATTTCGCGAGCGCGAATATATTTAAGCGGACAAAACCTGTTGACGTTCACCAACTACACCGGTCTGGATCCTGAAGTTACAGCAACTGCTACCTCGCCGCTAACCCGGGGTATTGAGTTTTATACCATGCCGCAGGCTCGGACCGTCATGGGCGGTATAAACATCTCATTTTAATTGAAAAAATTATTGATCATGAAAAAATTTAAAAAATATCTACTTATTACATTGGTGTTCGCGGTAGGTTGTGATGTCTTGGATCAAGAACCACAAACAGCAATATCTGACGAAATTGCTATAAGAGATCAAAAAAGTGCTGAAGCAGCCCTTAATGGCCTCTATAGTCAATTACAATCAACAGACTATTATGGGAGTAATTTGCAGATCTCAGGTGATGTATCTGCTGATATCTCGGAAAGTATAGGAACCTGGGATTTTTACCGGGAAATGGATACGTATGTGATTTCAGCCGGTAACCTCGAGGTCCGTAATTTGTGGGAACAAATGTATTCTACGGTTAACCACGCAAATAACATTATTGCTGATGTACCCAACGTCGACAATATCCCTGATGCTGTACGAAACCAGATACTGGGTGAAGCCCACTTTATTCGGGCACTCGCCTTTTTTGATCTGACTCGTACGTTTGGTGGAGTTGATGGTGTTTATGGAGATCAGGGAATACCTATTGTTACCGTTCCTTCCCGCCAAATTGACGAGAACAGTTTTCCTTCCAGAGCGTCAATCTCGGATTCGTATCAGCAGGTGCGTGATGATCTTATTCAGGCGGAAAATCTACTGGCAACAGCCGGTTTTTCAACCTCAAATCGGGTTTCAGACGCAGCGGTAAAAGCCTTACTCTCACGATTGGCTCTTTATACAGAAGATTTCGAATTAGCTGAAAGCTATGCCACTGAAGTAATTGATGATTTTAGTTTTTCTCTTGTAGATGACTTCGCCAATATCTTCGCGAACGAAAATACAGCAGAAGCCATCTTTGAACTAACATTTACGAATACAGACGGAAACGACATCCGTTTCTGGTATTTTCCCTCAAGTGGTGGAGGACGTGGCGATATTGCATTGCACGCGGAATTTGTTGATATGGTATTGGCACGCCCGGATGATAAGCGCGGAGAACTTATCGGGTTTGATGCAAATGTAGGCGCGTATTATTCCACAAAATATGCTAAAGCCGGCGGGGATGATAATATTCAGATTCTTAGATTAGCCGAAATGTACTTGAACAGGGCAGAAGCACGTACTCGCAAGTCGACTCCTGATTTTTCAGGTGCACTCGATGACCTTAATGAGGTTAGAAACCGCGCAGGTCTTGCCGATACAACCGGAGCAGGTGTAACCAATGCCACAGATATTATGGCTGCTATCGAACGTGAACGGGGAATTGAATTTATCCAGGAAGGGCATCGCTGGTTTAATCTTTTAAGAACCGGTAAGGGATTGAGTACCTTGACTAATCTTGACAGGCTAAATGGAGATCCGGTATCACTGCTTAACGCTGGTCGTCAAGTGTTCCCAATTCCATCCAGAGATATCGACGCCAATGAAAATATTGAGCAAAATTCAGCTTATCAATAGTCCGTTTTTATCAAATCAGCACTCCGGACATTTGTTCCGGAGTGCCGATTTACAATCCAGGACAATGAACATCAGTTCACATTTTTTTACGTAACAACCATTTTATTTTTGATAGCTTCACTAAGACTCCCCTAAACCAAATATTTAATTCAAAATTAAAGTATAATGCCTCACAGTTACAAAAAACCGACGTTATGTTCTTTGTTTTTTATGTTTGCAGTATCTTTGTTTCTTCTTGGGAATCTTTCCACAGCAGAGGCACAGATATTTGGACATGGCGAAGAAATATCCAATCCTGATTATGAACATTCACATTTTCAGGAGTTAGAATACCGTAATATAGGCCCGTTCCGTGGCGGTCGATCTGTTGCCGTTGCAGGTCATGCTGATCACCCACACATCTACTATACCGGATTTACCGGTGGTGGTGTATATAAAACCACAGATGGTGGAATTAACTGGTCTAATGTCTCTGACGGATATTTTAAAACCGGTTCTGTGGGTGCTATTTCTGTTGCCCCATCCAACGCGAATGTAATTTATGCCGGTATGGGTGAGACTTGTATCAGGGGTAACATGTCTGCAGGGGATGGAGTTTACCGTTCAGTAAATGGTGGTAAAACATGGGAGCATATTGGGTTGGGCGATTCCCATTTTATTGGCGAAATTGTGGTACATCCGCAAAATGAGGAAGTAGCCTGGGTAGCCGTTTTAGGCCACACGTTTGGTAATGAAGGAAATTCTGAGAGAGGAGTTTTCAAAACAACTGATGGCGGAAAAAATTGGGAGCGTGTCCTGTATCATAACGATAAGACGGGCGCTGTTGATATCGAAATAGATCCAAACAATCCCCGGATATTATATGCCTCTCTTTGGGAAGCCTATAGAAATCCCTGGGAAATGTCGAGTGGTGGTGATGGAAGTGGGCTTTATAAAAGTACTGATGGCGGAGAAAACTGGGAAAATGTATCACAACGTCCCGGCCTGCCTAAAGGGATGTCTGGCAAGATCGGAGTTGCTATCTCTCCTCTAAATTCAGACCGTATCTGGACCATCATCGAAAACGATAATGGCGGACTATTTAAATCAGATGACGGAGGTGAAACGTGGTCACGTACTACAGCAGATCGTAACCTGCGCCAGCGTGCATGGTACTATACTCATGTTGTTGCCGGCACAAACCACGAAGACGAAGTTTACGTATTAAACGTAGGATTCCACAAATCTACGGATGGCGGAAACACCTTTGAACGGATTGGGACTCCTCATGGAGATCATCACGATCTGTGGATTTCTCCTGATGATGGGAACCGTATGGTCGTTGCAGATGATGGTGGAGGACAGGTATCCTATAATGGCGGCGAAAGCTGGTCGTCCTACTATAAATATGCTACGGCTCAGTTTTATCAGGTGATCACCGATAACCAATTTCCATATAGAATATACGGAGCACAACAGGATAACAGTACTGTAGGTATTATGAGCAGAACTGCAAGTGCCGGAATTACTGAAAGAGATTGGGCCCCTGTTGCCGGTGGTGAAAGCGGATATATAGCTCCCGACCCTGATGATCCTAATGTGACATATGGCGGTAGTTATGGCGGATATTTTAACAAGTTCAACGACTTCACCAATCAAAGTGATCGCATCGACGTATGGCCGGACAATCCTATGGGTGCCGGAGCTGAGGATCTGAAATATAGATTCCAGTGGACCTTCCCAATCTATATCTCCCCTCATAATTCAGATATATTGTATGCAACGTCACAGTATGTGCACAGGTCTGACGATGAAGGCATGAGCTGGACAAATATCAGTGGAGACCTAACCCGGAACGAAAAGTCGAAGCAAGGCGAGTCTGGCGGACCGCTCACTAAAGATGATACCAGCGTTGAATATTATAATACAATTTTTACATTTGCAGAATCACTGGTTCAGCCGGGTGTGTTATGGACCGGCGCCGATGACGGCCTCATCCATATCAGCCGTGATAACGGGGAAACCTGGACTGAAGTAACCCCAGACGGAATGCCCGAAGCGATGGCAAGTATCATAGACCCTTCCCCTCATGATGCCGGCACGGCTTACCTGGCAGCCAACAGGTATAAGTTTGATGACTTTTCCCCAATGTTGTATAAAACTGACGACTATGGACAAAGCTGGACCGAAATCACCAATGGTATCCCGGAAGGCGATTTCACCCGCGTTATCAGGGAAGATCCAAACCGTCAGGGCCTTCTCTATGCAGGAACGGAAACCGGTGTTTATGTTTCTTTTAACGACGGTGATAAATGGCAGCCGCTTCAGTTAAATTTGCCTGCTGTACCAATTACTGACCTTACAGTTCATGCAAGAGATAAAGACCTTGTTATTGCTACCCAGGGTAGGTCATTTTGGGTTTTGGATGATCTTTCAGTTCTTCATCAATTAAGTGATGAGGTTAAAAACTCTGATTATTATCTCTTCAAACCTGAAACTACGTATCTATTTGGAAATCACAGAGATATTAGACCGGGTGAAACCTTAGGTGAAAATCCAAAAGATGGTGTGGTTGTTTATTATACGCTTAACAGTGTACCTGATGCTGAAGTTAAACTTCGGTTTCTGGAATCTGACGGTACTGTAATAAGAACCTTTTCTAATGTTGAGACCTTAGAAGGGGACCCTGTAGAAGAATCGGATGAATTCTATGAAGAAGAGCACAATGTCCCTTCAGATGTACTTACAACTAAAGAAGGAAATAACTCTTTTGAGTGGAATATGCGTTATCCCGGCGCACAAGACTTGGACGGACGTCAGATCTTATGGTCTGGTTCAACTGCTGGACCCAGAGCCATTCCGGGCACCTATCAGGTTCAACTTCTTGTTGATGACGAAGTGGTTGGTGCACAGACATTTGATTTGACTAAAGATCCACGTATCGAAACCACACAGGAGGATTTCGAAGAGCAATTCACCCTGCATCAAGCCATTACTGCTAAACTTGATACCACGCATAAGATGATCAATCGGATTCGTGATGTTCGTCAACAGATCAATGATATTAAATCAGATAACCCCAAAGATACGGAACTTCTGGAGCGTGCAGATGAAGTATTGGAGGTGCTTGAAGATGTGGAGGGTGAATTGATGCAAACAAAAGCGGAATCTTACCAGGATGTACTGAACTATCCAATTAAGCTTAATAATAAATTAGCTTCACTGGCAAGTACAGTGGCTACGGGTGATGGCCGTCCTACTCAGCAGCAGTATGAAGTTTACGAGGATCTCTCAGCTCAAATAGATGAGCAGTTTGAACGGATAATTGAAGTTTTTGAAGGCGAGCTTCCAGATCAGATCAGGGAGATTGAGCAACGTCCAATTCGCCTGGACTAATTTATGTCTGTAGGTCAAAAAGCAGTGATAAATATTTGTCACTGCTTTTTTTATGCGGTTGATTTTTGGGGGCCTGTTTTCCTGGTCTTGCCTAAAAAATTCCTTCAAAAAAAAATAGACAAATCTCTTGGGGCACACCAGAAGAAGCAGTATAAAACTGCATTTGAGTAAATCAATGAAGACAAACTGAACTCACCAGAGTCCCACACTGGGACACCCATAAATTTGCCATTTAGTAAATCCAGTAATATTGTATAGGAAGAGGGGGTTTGGCCTTGATGGGTGGAGGGATAGCATTGATTACCAACTGTCGCCGGCTGTATAAAATTTATCATCTATCTTTAAGGCTTGAATTATCTGTCTAAGAAAGTGATGATATCAGTTCAAGTAGAAATCCTGATAAAACGGTATTTGCTACGATCGCAGTTACTTTGACGAGGCCGGGGACACCCAAAAATCATAAATAGGGATGGGTTAACTAATTGTTTTTATTGACTAAAAAGAATGAAACCCCTTTAAATGTGTCGAGCTCAGGAAGATTAAGCGAACACATTCATATTTAATTTCGGGGTTTAAAACTCTGCCCTCAGCGAAAGTATGAAATTCGTTCCGGCTCCTGATAGACCTGAACTATATGGGCGGTATCTTTGATTGGTAATGTTTTCTAATCCTGCACTCATGCTAAACGTCTCAGTAAACTGGTACAAAGATTTAAAATTGAGCGTATACCAGCTTGGGGAATATGTATTCCCATTTTTATCCAGGGCATAGATTTCACTTTTTCCTCGTTCACTGACGGCAAGATTTTCATGAGACCTTTCGCCTTGGTAGATGGTATTCAACTCAACTGTAAGGGTACTGTTTTCATATCTTAGTCTGCTCACACCAAAAAGCGGTGCTGCATGACGAGATGGGCTGCTTGTTCCATCATCCAGCTCTTCTTCACCTAATTGGTAGTTAATGTCAGATAAGAAGGTGAACCCGGCAGGGAAATTAATTTCCAGTCCCGGCTGGAAACCATAAGCATTAGCGTTGGCTGCATTTTGTATTGCCTGTACCCGACTTAACGTACCCTCATACACTATGCTGTCCCGGCCGTTTATTTGAAAGTTTCTTCGCACCATTGCATTTTGTAAAACGGTATAGTAGGCAGAGATATCAAGCTTCGCCAGATCACTAAAACCTTTTGCCATTCCTAAATCGAAACTGTAGGCATACTCCGCTTTAAGATCGGGGTTTGGAACCACAACGGACCCTTGCTCCGAATCGAATATCTTGCCTATATCATCCACGTTCGGTGCCCGAAAGGCGGTACCGGCATTGGTTTTAATGGCCCAGCTTTCAGCGGGTTTATAAACAATCCCGAAGCTCCCTGTAAGTGCTCCATTATCAATTTCAGCAGTAGTAAACTGAAATGGATAAAATTCTGAGTTATTACTGAAATCTGATTCCAACATAAAGTGATTATACCGTAAACCCGCCTGAAGAGTGATCTGGTCTGAAAGCCTGAATTCATTATTTACATAAGCCGCAATCGACTCCCAGGTAGATTGCGGGTATCTGCTTGGGCCGGTACTTATTGAGTCCGGTTCAATCACATTTTCAGAAATAAATTCATTTCTGCCTATTGATGTCACATCATTCAAAAGATACTCTGTTCCATAATAGATAGTATTTTTGGACCCACTGTTTTTGATAAAATCAAGATTTACAGAATAGGCTTCGACATTTTCGATACGTGCTTGACGTTTATTGTCATTGAAATTGCGACTGATTCTACTCTCTTCAAATGACTGCTGAGCTACTCTCAGATTCAATTGGTCGTACATAGAATTCCTTTCAGTGTGTCTGACAGATAAGTTATTCATCAGCCATTTTTGGGGACCATATTTCCATTCCCCGTATCGCGGAGTGTTGTTTCTCACCCTTTGATGTCTATCGTATCTTCCATAAGAGGATGTCTCAGAAAAATGAAAGCCGTACTGAAAATCCCAACTCTCGCTGGATTTGAAACGTACTTTCTGCATTAGGTTGATTTGAGAGTACGCTGTAGGAATTTGTAACAAGCGTTCATCCTGTGTAATCAACACATCCTGGTTGTCTTGCCGCTTTGTGTGGTAATTTTTAAGGTAATCATCCGGCCCAAATCTGCCCTGCCTCAAGTGGCCATAGTCCCAGGAACTGAAACTTGTCACGAGGGCCCATTTTTCCCAGCCAATATTAAAATCAAAATGGCCTGTTTGCTCGTTGTTGGCTGATGAATATCTTGCGACAGCCTTACCCGTTATAAGGGGCTCATCCTCTAGTCTAAGGCGCGGAGTAAGTGTTTGAAAGCTCATTACACCACCGATGGCGTCACTTCCATAAATGACCGATCCGGGCCCAAATAGAACTTCGGTGCTTTCCGTGGAAAACGGATCGATATTAATCACATTCTGGATATTACCTCCCCTGAAAATTGCATTATTCATTCTTACACCATCTATAGTGTAAACAAGCCTGTTTGTGGCAAATCCCCGAATCATAGGACTTCCTCCACCTTGCTGGCTTTTTTGGATAAACACTTTTCCGGATGCGCCCAGCAGGTCGGCAGCTGTTTGTGGATTTTGTAAAGCCACGTTTTCAGGCGTAACAGAGGCAATTTTAAGAGGAATATTCCCTGAGGATTGCTGCCATCTTGAAGCTGAAACCACTACCTGGTCAAGGTCCATAATTGACTTTTCCAAGGCTATTACAAAATTCAATGCCTGGATTTCGCTATAACTAAAGACCACAGTTTTATAGCCAAGCGAGCGAATTAAAATTTCTTCTGCTCCAACAAAAGCCGATATATCAGCCTGCCCTTCTGCATTTGTAACACTAGATAAGATGGAACCTTCGCTCATAAGTACAGCACCTTTCAGAGGCTCTTCAGTTTGTTGATCTATAATGGTTATTGTTTGAGAATGTCCAACAGTTGTCATCCCAATCCATAAACACAACAATGTAATTGTTTTAATAAGGTCTCTTTTATAAACGCCAAACAACATAAGATATGAAGGTATATTTATGGATAAATCGATTACAGTATGCTTTAAGGTTTTGCAAAGCCTTCAGCTATTAGACCTGCTTTCACTTATTAATCATCCGTGAATAACTTGTAAGCTGTGCAAAAAGATCAGGATACAGGTGCCCTTTGGCGCATACTTTCAGTAGCGTACAGGTGGTGCCGTATATAAAGCGGTATGACACTGTAGATGACACATTAACGTATGGAACACTCTGTTTTAATTGCAAAGCTGACTTTATTTGTTTCTGAAACAAACACATTTTTCAAGAAAAGATAGTGAATTGGATATCCGAATGATTTGAAGATGTGTTAAACTTTGTCCCTATTTCTCAGGAAATCATCGTTATGATGGATGATTCGTCCAGCCGTATTAAAACCTGGACACGGTTTACTATGCAGTCATTATCTTCAAGACTGCCTTAAAGAACAGGCACTAATAGATGGCTGACTAAGAAGAACATTAAAGGCATTTGCCGGCATTACTAACCCATTGAAGGGTTATTTTATTCCTGCAGTGGACAGTAGGTGTTGCCCTGAAGGGCGCCGGTGAGTGTTAAAAAGTTAATCCGACATTTATAGATGAACTGATGTAAACTTTAAATTAAATCTCCTAAACGACTACCAAGAGAAAAGTCGAACAGGCACCTCATAAGATAAAATCAGCATTTCAAATCTGGTTTGGAAAGCCAACTTAACGTCGTGGATACCCGCACACCGTCCTCAGGTATTCTGTGAAATTGAGCCGCTATGTCAGTGTGGGGGACAGATAAGAATTTTTATTAAAAATATTTAATAAAGTGTGTAACCGATTCAAATCCCGGTCGTCATACTCCTGTAACAACCCCAATTATATATCATAAACAACAGACAAGGATTACTATGTTTACTCAAATACAGTTAAAAACAATGACAAGCGTACTCCTAATTGCTTCCCTTCTTTTTTGGGGGTGCGAATCAACGCTTAACACAGAATCGGGTAGCGGAACCGGATCAATGGTGGTAAAACTTCACGATGCCCCGGTGGATTACGATGAGGTTAATATATCAGTGGCACGAGTAGAAGTAAACAATACCCAAACTGATGATGGCTGGATTGTGATTAGTGAACCCAACGCAACCTACAATATCCTGGACCTGGTGAATGGGGATATGGCCGTTCTGGCAGACGTTGAACTGGAAGTCGGTACATACGAACAGATTCGCCTGATCCTTAATGATGAAAACACCGTGGTCATAGATGGTAAATCGTATGATCTGTTTGTACCCAGCGGTGAGCAGACCGGCCTCAAGCTCAATATCAATGCGGAAATTGAGGAAGGGTTTGAATATACGCTGCTTCTCGATTTCGACGCCAATAAGTCAGTGGTAAAACGTGGAAATCAGGATCTTTATAACCTGAAACCGGTTGTCCGCGCTACTAATGAAGCGATCACCGGAAACATCTCCGGAACCGTAGTGCCGATTGATGCTCGTGCTATTGTTTATGCCATCCAGGAATCGGATACACTGTCTACCACTTTTGCAGATACCGTTTCCGGGGAATTTACCCTTGTAGGCCTCGAAGAGGGATCTTACACCGTTTCTGCTGCTCCGAGAGAAGCTGGTTTTGAATCCGGATCCGTAGACAGTATCAGCGTAACGGTTGGTGAAGTTAACGACATAGGTGAGATAGAGCTGAGTGCGTCTGGAGGCGAGTAATCGCTAAGTTTAGATTTCCAGATGGATAGGTTAGCATACCTAAAGCCCGGTTTCAGAAATGGAGCCGGGTTTTTTGGTTTGTTAGAACCAATGTAAGCACATCAATTTTTCAAATCCTGAATCCGCATTTATTATTGGGCAGTCAAGATAAAGTGAATTTCAAACAAGCTATTACATTTACTACTTACACAGCAACTTTAGTTGCTTCTGCCGCAAACTCTTTAAGTGTTGTTTTATAAAGTGGCTTTCCGATGAGTGTAGCCGACGTGCATTCTGTGATTTCAACCGCTACGTAATCCCCTTTTTGATAGTGTTCCCTGTCGAAAACGACCATCTTGTTTGTGTCTGACCGGCCGCTGAGCTGCTTGTCTGATTTTTTACTGGTGCCTTCAGCAAGAACGATATGTACGTTGCCAATTTCAGCATTATTGCGCTTCTCCTGGATGTTCATCTGTTGGGTTATGATTTCAGACAGGCGGCGTTTCTTTACCTTTTCAGGCACGTCATCTTCATACTTTCGTTGAGCAAGGGTACGCTCACGCTCAGAATAGGCAAACATATAGGCAAGATCGTACTCTACCTGTTCCATCAGGGTCATCGTAGCTTCGTGCTCCTCTTCCGTTTCGCCACAAAATCCGGCGATGATATCAGTTGAGAGACTTACGCCCGGGATAATCTCCCGCATGCGCTTTGTAAGTTTTAAATATTGCTCTCGCGTGTAGGGCCGGCGCATACGCTCCAGCATGGTGTCGCTTCCTGCCTGCGCAGGGATATGAATGTAATTACAAAGATTTGGCCGCTCGGCAATCAGGTGAAGCAGTGGCTCCGGAAAATCTTTGGGGTGGGGTGATGAAAACCTGAATCGCATTTCAGGGTCAACTTTACTGGCCTCGTCCATCAGGCGCGTAAAGTCGATGTCCTGGTATTGGTAGGAATTTACGTTTTGCCCGAGAAGCGTCACTTCTTTGTAGCCGTGATCGCTGAGCTGCTGAACTTCACGTAAAATGCTTTCCATGGGCCGGCTTCGCTCGCGTCCCCGTGTGAACGGTACCACACAGAAGGCGCACATGTTATCACACCCGCGCATGATCGATACAAAAGCGCTGAGGCCGTTGTCGCTGGTGCGAACGGGGGTGATGTCGGCATACGTTTCTTCCAGGGAGAGAAGTACATTCACGGCTTTTCGCCCATCGTTTACTTCTGCCAGCAGATTAGGAATATCGCGATAGGCATCGGGGCCCACAACGATATCGACAAGCTGCTCCTGGTCGATAATTTTATCTTTGATCCGCTCGGCCATACATCCCATCACGCCGACGGTAAGATGCTTCTTCTCTTTTTTGATCGATCGAAATTCTTTCAGACGGTTCCAAACGCGGGTTTCCGCATTTTCGCGGATGGAGCAGGTATTTACAAAAATAATATCCGCTTCGTCTGCCGACTGAACCGGTGTCATTCCATCATCGATGAGAATGGAATTGACGACCTCGGTATCGGCGAAATTCATCTGACAGCCGTACGTTTCGATGTAGAACTTTTTATCACTCATATCATAAATCTCATTTCGTTTTCAGAATTTCAAGATAACGAACTTGACTCAAGGTATAAATCGAATTCTGAGTTAATTGCCTTCAATCAAAGAAAGGATAAATACGGTTACTCATCATTTACTGATATCAATTCAACATCAAAAATTAAAGTGGCGTCAGGATAAATCAGGCTCTGTTGTGGCGGCTGCTGCCCATAAGCCAGGTTTCCGGGAATGAAAAACTCGTAGCGTGCACCTTCTTGCATGAGCTGAATTCCTTCAGAAAAACCCTCAATAACTCCGTTTAAATCGAAAGTAGCAGGCCCATCGGTATCTCTTGATGTATCAAAGGTCTCACCGTAAATAAAGGTTCCGGTATATTCTACACTCACACTAGAGTCATTAGCCGGGCTTTCGCCACTTCCTTCTTCAATAATACGGTATTGCAGGCCACTTTCGGTAACCATGACTTCCTCACGCTCTGCATTTTGATCAAGAAAAATCGGATCGTAGTTGCTGCTGTGTAACACCTCTACTTCGAAAATAAGCACGGCTCCAGGAGGAAAGCCGGGAGGAGGGTTGTTGCCATATCCAAGATCCGGTGGCAGTACAAATTCATATCTGCTGCCAATAGGCGCTAATTGCAGCCCTTCAGATAATCCGGGAGGAAGTGAGTTGACTGTAGTGACTATCGGCTGGCCCTCATCAAATGTGTCATTGAATACTTCTCCGTCATAAAACGTCCCGATAAAATTAAAGACAGCAATAGATTCTTCGGCAGGAAGAGTACCGTCTGCTTCTTCAATAACCCGATACTGTAGTCCGCTCTCAGTAACGGTTACGTCATCACGCTGGGCATTTTCTTCGAGAAACTCCAAATCGGCAGTATTGTCGTAATCGTCAAATTCGGGGCTGGTGGAGTCCAGGCAGCCGACCAACAGAGTGGCGGGTATAAGTATCAGGAGCAGTTTTTTTGAAATCATAATATGTAATTGGTTCAGTCAAATAGTGAGCCGTATTAGGAACGATCACGTATTGTTGATAAGATTAAAAATAAAAAAGGTTAGGAGTCTGACAGTTCCGGCAGGTTCAGTAAATAATTTTCAATGTCAGATAGGAGCGGAATAATTTGTTCATCCAGCCGAACCGACAAGTTGTTATCGTAAAAGGCGGGTTCTGATGAATTTGCCCAAAATGCCCGAAGCTGATCTAAGACCGGTATAAGGTCAACGATATCATCTGTATCAAAAAAAAGTACTTTCCGGTGCAGTTCTTCAAGATTGTCCTGAATCTGTTTAGCAATCATCACTTTGAACGAGCCGTGATATTCACTCCGGGCATCATCAAGGTACATGTTCTGGAGGCTGAAGACGTTGAACCTGAGCTCTCTGTAGATTGAAAGGCAGGCTCGACGGGATACAGTTTCCGTATGTGTTTGTTTGTAGTAAGTGAAATTTCGTATCAGTCGTTTTCCTGTTCCCAGGCTCATCGCTGTCACCGCGGCTGCAAAAGGAAGTGCTGAATCGTCTTGGTTTAATTTGGCCATTTTTCGGGGTTGGCACGCCAGCTGTTTAAAAGTTTAATATCGTCGCTATGAACAGCTCCTTTCTCAAGAGCTACGTCAATCAACGTATTATAATCGGTGAGCGTATAAACCGGTATATGATGAGCCGCAATTTTTTCATTGGCTTTATCAAACCCATAGGTAAAAATAGCCAGGATGGCGGTTGTGTTGGCGCCGATAAATTTCAGGGCTTCTACAACAGAGATTACGGATGCACCGGTTGAGATGAGATCTTCAATCACAATTGTTGACTGGCCTTTGTCTACGCCGCCCTCAATCTGGTTCCCCAGCCCATAAGCTTTTGCCTTAGCACGTACGTAAGCAAGGGGCAGGTCCATACTTCCGGCCACCCAGGCTGCATGAGGAATACCGGCAGTTGCCGTACCTGTAATAACATCTGGGGGGTCTAGCTCATTTTCGATAATAGATATCAGTGCCTGGGCAATCTTTTTTCGGATAGATGGATATCTCAGCGTTAACCTGTTATCGCAATAAATGGGGGAATTCCAACCCGATGACCATGTAAACGGTTCATTTGGGCGAAGTAATACGGCGTCAATATCTAGTAGCAGTCCCGCAAGTTCTCTGGAAAATGCTTTATCTAAAATTGTATATTTTTTTTCTGTATCGATCATTTGGTAATGCGTCTTCAACTTTTTCTAAGTAACTGATCTCCTGTTAATGACTTAACTCCATTCTAAAGATATAGGGAAAAGAGTGATAAGAGGGCTATCAACCCCGCAGATGCATAGATGCCTGCAAGCAGATCATCTAATAATATACCATATTTTCCTTGGAATTTCTCTACCCGCTTAATCCCTAATGGTTTGATAATATCGAACACGCGAAAAAGCAAAAATCCTAAAAACAGGTACATGAAGTTCAGGGTGATATCAAATGCGACGACTCCAACAAAAACGAGCGCCTGGCCGGCACATTCATCCATAATAAATTCCCCGGGATCGTCGCCAAGTTCCTCGATGGCTGCCGGTGCTGTCCAGAGGGAAAGAAGTGATGCAGCCAGCGTAAGAACCACAAGCCCCGGCAAATGGTAGCATGTAAAAGCTACATATATAAAAGGGAGAGTTAGCAGGCTGCCAAGTGTTCCGGGTGCCTTTGTGATATAGCCGGCTCCAAGGAACGTGCCGAGCGCCATCTTTAGAGAATGAACAGCCTTAAGGAGGGTCATTCAGACGATGAGAAAAGTTTTCGATTGACGTAAAGATACTCAATACCGGAATATACCGTGATGGCGGTAACCGCCATAAGTCCCCAATAGAGGATATCAGTTCTAAATATTGAGCGCACAATATCGGCTGTTGTTCCTGGTATTAAAAAGAGGAAACCCAGCAGCAGTGCCACATACAAATAGCCCATCTGCACGGCTGTTTTTATTTTGGCCGTTTTCCGGGTCTGCATCACAATTCCCTTACTATCCGAATAGATACGGAGCAGGGTGATAGATATATCACGGATCACTATGAGGATAATGGCCCACCAAACGAACTGGGACGTGTCAACAAATGGCAGGCAAACAAAGCCGGCAAAAGTCAGAAACTTGTCTGCTAAGGGATCCAAAAAGATGCCGACATTACTTTCAACTTCATATTTCCGTGCAAAATATCCATCAAAGAAATCTGTTAATGCTGCTACAGTAAATACGACAAGGCTGAGGCCTCTCCATAAAAGATCATCCTGTATGAACAGGAAGAAAAAGACAGGGGCCAATAAAAGCCTGGAACCGCTAAGTATGTTGGGTAATTTTTTCACGTTAGAAAGGTAATGGTGTATGAGCAAAGTTGTTAGGAAGATTTTTTACTATCAAATTTCATCAAGGAGTGACAAACTCCTATTTTCAAAGCCATGAAAACAGCACATATCATCTCAATAGGTAATGAACTCCTCATTGGAGATACCATCAACACAAATGCATCCTGGCTGGGCCGTTATCTGAACGAGCAGGGGTTTGATGTTGAGCAGGTCATGACGCTGCCAGACACATATGATCTGCTTATCAGAAGAATGCGGGAAAGTTTTAATGAGGCGGATTTTACTGTAGTTACGGGCGGTCTCGGGCCTACTCATGATGATATTACAAAAAAAGTAATTACGGATCTGTTTAATACGAAGCTTACGTTAGATAAAAATGTGCTGAATCACATAAAAAAGGTGTTCGAGGTGCGTGGCTTTACTTTTCGTCAATCCAATGCCGACCAAGCACTTGTGCCCGAAAATAGTAGTATTCTTTTTAATAAAAAAGGTACAGCACCCGGTTTGTGGATTGAAGAAAACGGACACGTGATGGCTGTATTGCCTGGAGTTCCACATGAAATGCGGTACCTGGCCGAGAATGAAATCACACCGCGGCTTGAGAGCGTTTTTCCAAACCGCACGGTTCGGTCACTTCGTTATTTTCATACGGCCGGAGTCCCGGAAAGCACATTGAGCGACGAGGTGATTGGTGATTTGAGTGAGTATCTTTCAAACGGCCTCGAGGTTGCTTTTTTACCAAATGCGGGTGGTGTGAAAATCAGGGTTGGATATCGCGGGGACAACATTGAGCAGGCTGAGGCTGAATTAGATAAGTTTAGATCAATGTTACTAGAAAAAGCAGGTGATGTGATATACGGAGAGGGTAAGGTTTGTAATCTTGCTGACGTTCTCGGTGAGCTGCTGATAAAACAGGAAAAATCGATTTCTGTGGCAGAGAGCTGTACCGGCGGACGTGTTTCTGATACCATCACGGATATCCCCGGATGCAGTCGCTATATGCTGGGAGGCGTGATTGCTTATGCCAACTCTGTGAAAACTGAGCAGCTATCGGTGAAAACATCTGACCTCGATCAATTTGGAGCTGTAAGTGCACCGGTTGCGCTGCAGATGGCGAAAGGTGTCGCGAAGCGTACCGGGGCCGATATTGGCGTTTCAACAACCGGAATTGCCGGGCCAGGCGGCGGAACAAAAGAAAAACCAGTGGGTACGGTATGGATGGGATTTTGGACGGAAGAGAAGCACTTTGCGATAAAAGGTATTTTTACTGATGAAAGAGAAATAAATAAACAGCGGACCACATCAGTTGTCCTCGAAACAGTCCGGAGACAATTACTTGGCATTGACTCCTATCCATATAATTTGACCCCGGTTTATTCGTGATTGCACTGTTTCTAAATATTCTGCTTTTCTCGGCAGCCGTACAAGATACGACCGAGCCGGTGACACCGGCAGATTCAATTTCGTTTGAGACGGCGGGATCTGATTCACTCCAGCAAATGATGCAGCAGCAAGCTGAAGAGGAGGAAGAGCCGGTTATTATTCAAATTTGGCGGTATAATGACCTGCCGGGATTTGAGTCAACTGAAACCGACAGCTCGCTGCGCTGGGTCAATACGCTGAATCTCACTCAGCGATTTTACAGGTATCCCGGCGCATTTACCTACAGAACGGGAACACTGGGCCGGATGGATGCTGTGCAGATGCACACGTTCGAAAACAGGCATTTTGAAACAGAGCTCGACGGGCTTCAGCTTAACGATCCGCTAACGGGGGCCGTGAACTGGAATCGTGTGCCGGTGCATAAAATAAGTACAATGAATACGTCGTCTTTTGGGCCCGATTACAGGACAAACATACGGCTCAGGGACCATTATCTTGTTCAGCCAAGAACGTATCTGAATTTTGATGAGAGCACCTATAACTTCCGGAATCTTGAGTTTGCAGCAACGCATAATGTAACTCCAGGTACTAATATCGAGCTGTCGTACTGGGACAGGCGTGACGGTATCGGCTACAACCGAAGTGTTGTTGAGGGAAACCAAATTTTACTCAGGGGATATCATCAGCTAAACAGTCGCTGGTTACTGCGAGGCGCGTATATTACAAATTCCCTCGAGCAGCAGCAGCCCTTTGGGTATGTTCTGAACGATCCATCACTATTTCCGTTCAACCCGTTTATAGCCTCACCGAATGAGGGGAGTGCCAGTTCTGATAAATCTACGAAAGATATTTATCTGCAAACTCATTTCAGGCGCGATTCATCCAGGGCGGTTCAAACCGAATTTGGGTTCCACTATCAAACAAATGAGCGCTCTTTGACCTACAGCGCAGATACAGTTGCAACGGATTTTCGCCAAATTGAACTCTACGCTCGTCAAAGACTGCAAAAAAATGAGGCAAAAGCGACGGTAACGGTGCGGCCATTTTTTCTTGAGAATCGCACCGAACAGCTGCTCGAAAATAAATGGACAGGAGTGAAGGGAAACTTGACCGGTTCTTTGGCTATTGGACCGGCACTCGAACTTTCTGCGACCGGTAGCGGAACTTTCAGGAGTGATTCCAGATATGATGTAAAATCGGGTGCACGTTTGAGGCTGAGCATAGGTTCCGGACTGGAGCTATCAGCATTTGGCGGTTATGCCAGCCAATCTCCGGACTTGCAGGCACTCTATTGGCAAAGTGAAGCGTTTAGCGGTAATAGAGATCTGTTGAATGAACAATCCCTGACGGCTGGTGCAGAGGCAACTTTGGGGCTGGGCAGCTATTTTTCTTTTGATGGACGCGTGGACCTCCGCCAGGTTGAGCAAGGTGTATTCGTGAACCGAACCAACGCGCCAGTGGAAGAATTTATTAATATTGATCCTTACACATCCATGTCGGCTACGGGAACCCTTAACCTGGATTCGCCCCTTTTTGAGGGAATGGCGTCTGCAACCTATAAGAGATTTGAGTCATCAGCGTCAGATAATCCGGTTAACATTGGGCTGCAAAACTCAGGAGACAGAGTGTGGCTGAAAGGCAGCATGTATTGGAAAAACTACCTGTTTGACCGGGCCACTTTTGTTAAAGCCGGATTGGTGGGAATGTACTCCCCCAATTTCATGCGATCGGCGGAATACATCGTGCCGCTAAACCGATGGCAGCATGGAACGCAGGAACTGCTAAATCCACCATACAGCCGGGTCGATATTGATCTGTCGGCAAGAATCCGATGGTTTATGGTGCTTTTGAGGTGGGAAAATATTTTTGACCGTGTGACGCAGCCGGGATACTTTGAAACGGTAGGATACCCAATGCCGCAACAGCGATTTATTCTTGGCTTACGTGTTTTATTCACTAATTAATATGAGCAGATGAGTGTAGGATATTTGATAAAAGAAGGACTTGCCGGGCTATCAAGAGCACGGCTTGCGGCGTTTACCTCAATTTTTTCCCTGTTTCTGGCGGTACTTCTAATTGGGGTTCTAGCCAGGATTGGATTTAATGCCTACGAAGTATCCCAAATGCTTCGAGAACAGGTAGAGGTGGAAGTTTTTCTCGATGATATTGACAACCAGACGACAAATGAACTGAGACGCAGCATTGAATCTGCACAATTCGTTGAGAAGCTTTCATATATCTCACAAGATAGTGCGTCTAAAGTATTCCGGCAGGAATTTGGGATGGGTGGTGAGGCGCTTGCAGATCTGAATTTTCTTCCGGCATCTTTTCGGTTGAAAATGTCGGATAACGCAACGGTTGCTCAGGTCGATTCTGTTGCACAATCGTTAGGCGACTTGAATGGTATTGACGAAGTGCGGTTTAATCTGGCTCTCCTGCAGCTCCTGGAAACCCGAACTGACCAGTTGGCTATGGGAGGCGCCGCCCTTGGCATTTTTATCCTGTTTATCGCCATGATTCTCGTGTTCAATACCATCCGTCTAACAATCTATGCTAAGCGGGATTTAATCCGGGCTATGAAGCTCGTTGGTGCTACAAACGGGTTTATTCGCCGCCCGTTTTTAGTTGAGGGGGTGGTTCAGGGGCTTATTGCTGGAAGCGTTGCGGCAGCACTTATTGTTTTGTTGTTCGATTGGGTTATCCCGCAAAATATCTCTCAGCTGGGTGTACTCAGCTGGCCATTTGGCCGATGGTATTACCTGATAGGCGGGGTAATTTTACTTGCAGTCATCATGGGATGGATGGGAAGCCGCTGGGCAGCCCGTAAATTTATTAAAGATACCAGCGTTTATAACTGATGGAGTAATTTTCTGGTGATGAATTCGGGAAAGTGTGGTGAAATCTATGTAAGTCGTAAAAGCGTCAAATACGCTTTTCCAAAAATTAAGTCAGGTTGAATTAGAATATGATTCATGGACGACTCATCCATTAACTTATTTTGGGGGTTGTACCTATAATGATTTGCTGGACTAAGTTGATATTAACTGAGCCTTGAAGCGCCTGTGCAGTTTCACGGCATCAGTTCGAACTAATTCTTATGCTTCGGCTTACAACCAAACGATGAATACCGAAAGAAGTAAGCCCACAAATACGCCTACCATAGCTACAATTTGTGAATTTGCTTTCATTGTGGGAAGCATAATTCGGACTAATATATTTCCTGCGATCAAAACAACGGCAGGAGCCCACCAAGCAACCGTAAAGAAACTAAGTATTACTGACACAATAAGTGCGATGTATGCGATTCCCTGAAACCATGTAAACGGTCCGCTCAACCATGATCCTACAGTCAACCCATGCATGTTAGCATAGCCTTCATATGCAATCGTCAGCCATCCGAAGCTGGCCGTTAGGATAAGAATTATAAGGTTAAGAGTTGTTGTAGTCATTATTGTTGCACAATCTTGCTTTTAAAAACAGAACGACTCTTGGCTTGTGCTGCAAGCCTGTAAATTAGTATATCGACTTCTGAGCTCATACTGATGAGCACGAAGTCTTGATATGCCTAACTCAGTCTATAAGTTCAACTCTGAGCTTCTTTCCAAATGCCTGAGCATACTTCTCCAACGTTGAAAGTCGTATATCTTCGGCATGATTTTCGATTCGTGAGATAGCTGTTTTTTTCGTGTTTAAATGTTTGGCGAGTTCATCCTGAGTCAGGCCTGCTTCCTCGCGGGCTTGCTTTAGAAGTACACCAATTTTGAAACTACGAAATCCTTCATCGTAACCTTCGGCAAAATCGGGATCTCGTTTTTTGCGGTCGCTTATGTAGGCTTGTAAATCACTCATGTTTTACCTCCTTTTCGGGACAGATAATCAGCTTTTCGCTGCTCTGCCAAATTAATTTCCTTTTTGGGTGTTTTCTGAGATTTTTTGGGAAATCCATTTGTCAGGATAATAAATTCATCCCCGTCAATGAAACCCAAAATTCTAAAGCTGTTCGATCCTATTCTTGCTCGAACCTCCCAAATATCATCTGTGCTTTTCAATTTTTTAAAGTATTGAACCGGAACCTGATCTAATCTTTCAGCCAATTCAAGAACCTAGGTAACTTTCTGAGCATGTTTAGAACTCAGCGAGTCCAAAAATTCTTTGACTGGGACTTTACCTGATTGGTCCGCCGGCTGGCGGATTGATTTCTTTCACAGGACAAATGTTAACAATTACGTTAACTTAGTCAAGTGCTATTTTATTGTAAGATGAGAAGGGAACATCAAACTAAGCATCAGAAAGGCTCTTAATTTTGTCACCGGCTTTTTGGCGTCTTTCACACTCTTCTACATTATTGCAGGTTCCAAACAGATGCAGTGAATGCCCCTCGATGTTGAAATCATAGATCTGTTCCATCAGATTTTGAATCTCAAGAATACGTGGATCACAAAACTCAATCACCACACCGCACTTTTTACAGATCATGTGATCGTGCTGTTGATAGGCGTAGGACCGTTCATAATAGTACTGATTCTTACCAAACTGCTGGCGCTGTACGAGGCCGCATTCAATGAGCAAATCGAGAGTATTATACACGGTTGCACGCGAAACTCTTGTCCCGGTATTTTTCATATTGAAAAAGATATCGTCTGCATCAAAATGCCCCTCAGACCTATAGATCTCCTCCAAAACCATAAATCGCTCTGGTGTTTGCCGCTGATTTCTCTCCTTCAGGTAGGTGCGGAAAATTTCTTTTACCAATTCAATTGTATCTTCGTGTGCGGGATGTGCCATAGTAAAAAGATTATAACTATTAAAAGCGATGAACGATCGGTTACCAAACGTTCTTATTTTTTTATCGTCTTAAAAACCAGGTATTTTTTTGATGAGTACGACACTTTCTGCCATACTGGAACCGATTCTTTTAAATTAAATGAAATCGGCTATCTTATGTTCAGTCTACCATACATTTAAAAAATAAATTGCTATGCCCACTATCGTTGCATTTGAAACACTCACAGATCTATTTCAGAATGTTGTGGCAAAATACAAAAATTCTGATAAAACAGCGTTCGCATATAAACCTACCGCGGACGATCCATACCAAACGATTACATGGCGAGAGGTTGAGGCGGATGTGACATCTATTGCCAGCTACCTGATTGATCAGGATATTCAAATGGGTGACCGGGTTGCCATCCTGAGTGAAAACAGGTATGAATGGGCAGTTGTAGATCTTGCAATTCAAATGGTTGGGGCCATTAACGTATCACTTTATGCTACATTGCCCCCTAAACAGTGCGCGTACATTCTTGAGGATTCCGAAGCAAAACTGTTTTTCGTGTCCACCGGAATACAGCTTAAAAAAGCAATTCAGGTGTTTGACGAGTGTGACGATCTCACCCAGGTTATCGCCTTTGATGAGCCAAAAGTACAGGATTATATAGAGAAAGATTATGTGAAATTATTTGATACCGTTTGTGCTGCCGGTTCTAAAGCAGAACCACAGCATGCCAAGGAGCTAAAGAAGCGGATCAAAAGAACATCTCCTGAAGACGTGGCCACACTGATTTATACATCGGGAACTACAGGTCGGCCAAAGGGAGCGATGCTGACCCACCGGAACATCGTAAGTAACGTGAAGGCTGCTCACGACGCAATTTCTATTGGTGACTCAGATCGCTGTCTCTCCTTTCTGCCTCTCTGCCATTCATTTGAGCGAACCGGCGGGTATTACGCTATGATAGCCGGTGGTGCGGAAATATACTATGCGGAAAGCGTGGATACGGTGGCCCGAAATATGCTGGAAGCACATCCCACAATCGTGGTTAGTGTACCCCGCCTTTTTGAAAAGATTTACAATCTTGTAACTAAAAATGTGCAGCAAGGCAGTGCTATTCAACAATCTATATTTAACTGGGCGCTATCCGTAGGTGAAAGATATTGGAAAGGTGAACGCGGTATCGTCAGCATCCAAAAAACAATAGCGGACAAACTGGTTTTCAACAAATTGAAAGAACGGACTGGTGGAAATATTAAATTTTTTGTATCGGGCGGAGCTGCACTACCTGCTGAAATCGGGGCGTTCTTTATGTCGGCAGGTCTGAATATACTTGAGGGATACGGATTAACCGAAACTTCACCCGTGATGTGCTGTAACAGGTACGGTGATGAGAAAATGGGGACGGTTGGAAAAGTTATAAATGGAGTTACCGTGGGTATTCAGCGGCTGGAGAACAATGAAATCATTGCCAGCCTGAGTGGTGAGGAGTATCCCTCAGAGCTAACATCTGAACCGGGTGAAATATTGAACCGCGGGCCCAATACAATGAAAGGCTACTGGAAGAATGAAGAGGCCACACAGGAGATGATTGATGACGAAGGCTGGCTCCACACTGGTGATGTCGGCCGGTTTGTAGATGGACGGCTTGAGATTACCGACCGCATCAAGCATATGATTGTAAATGCCGGAGGGAAAAATATTTATCCTGGCCCGATTGAAGATATGTTCAAAACAAGTAAATGGATCGACCAGCTTGTTGTGGTTGGGGAGAAACAGGCGTATATGGCAGCGCTAATCGTTCCTGATTTTGAGACGCTTGAAAGTCATGCAAAACAGAATGATATCAGCTACGATTCTATTGAGAATCTGCTTGAAAAGGAATCAATAATTAACCTGTTTAGCAAAGAGGTGCGCAGTTTTTCAAAAGAGCTGGCATCACACGAAAAAATCCGTGACTTCAGGTTGCTGCCACAGGAATTTTCTGTTGAAACCGGCGAACTCACTCCAACACTAAAAGTGAAACGCCGGGTCATTGAAGACAAATATGGTCATCTGATTGAGGACATCTTTAGTGGTGACTAAAGCTCCGGCCCGGCTATGATTGATAAACTGCCGGTGTCAATTCTGTCATCCGGCATCTTGAGCTTCAGCATTCGATTCGGAATCTTTGCGGGCATTAATAAATGATCGAACACCGGCAACTACAAAATAGACGCAGATTAGTGCCATGACTGCCTGGGCGTATGATGCATTTGGGCGAACTAATTCGTTACCGCCCAATACGCCAAGAACATTGATTAATCCGCCGATGGAGCCGCCAATACCCAGAATTGCAAGCAGCAAAGCCGCGTGCATCACATGTTTTCGCAGAGTCTCTTTTTTAAGACCGATGACGCCAAGGCCAATAAAAGCTATTCCAAAAAATGCGGGAATTAAGGCCGTTGCACTGGCTGCGCCCGTGAGCACAAACGAACCGGCCCCGAGAATGATCATGAGAATACCGACAGAGATAGATAGTTTAGACACGTAAGATTTATTTGGTTAGTTGTTTAATTACGTAACAGATTGTATCGAAGATAATAATTTCTGAACTCGCCGCCGGTTTACGCCAAGGTCGCCTTTCCCTGTCCGGCTGCGGCTTGATAGATGCAGAATGGATCCGCCCGTATTGTCCGGAGAAATACGGATAGTGAAATCGTCCCGAAACCCAAAGAGTGCAATTCTAAATACAGCGTCTATCTGAAAGGATTCAGAATCAGATTCGACTTCTTCTGCTCCCATGTTGTTGAGAATCGTCTCACAGGTGGTCATCAATTTATCAGGATCTATGTTAAGAGGTACAGATAAACGAACACAATTCGGAGAGTCGGGGCAGGGTTGAATCGGGTTAGAATCGACAGGCCGGAACTCATCCGGGAAGTCGGATGGGGTCGTACCCTTTAACGGCCCCACAAGATTCAATGTGATCAAAAGGGCGAGGGCCAGAAGGCCGTAGATAATCCATTTCGTACTCATATATAAATCTGGCTTTGGCGCAGGAATTGATGATTATAGACATGGGTACTAATCATTTTCGTGATCTGATAGTTCGGATAAACTTTTCGAAATGACGTATGTGGTTTGGAAAAAAATAACCTGAAATAAAAAAGGCCTGTCGATTTATCAACAGGCCTTTTTTCGTCTTAAAAGATCTATAATTATTAGTTCTGAAGCCTGAAAACTACAGGTAAACTATACTGTACTCGAACGGGGCGTCCACGCTGCATTCCGGGACGGAATTTAGCTTGACGAACGGCACGAAGTGCTTCTTCATCAGCACCACCGCCAATTCCTCTAATAACACGAGGATCTTCAACTTCTCCTTGTTCGTTTACAATAAACTGCACGTAAACACGGCCTTCGATACCAGCTCTTCGGGCCATTTCAGGATATTCAATATTCTTTTGAATGGATGCAAGACCACCAATGAGTTCAGGCATCTCTTCTACAACAACAAAGAAGTTCTCTTCAGGCTCTTCCTCTTCCTGTGGTGGTGGTGGCATTTCCATTCGATCATCAAGATCCCAATCGGAATTAATGTCGATATTTACATCTTCGATAATTTCGTCGTTAGGAACCTCAACCGGGACCGGAGGACGGGGTGGCGGGGGAGGTGTTTCGATTTGTTCGGTTTGGATAACCTCTTCCATTTCAACAACGTCCTGTTCATCCAGCGTATACTCATCGGGTGCTTCGCTTGTTAAGTCAACTTTAACGGCGAGAATAAATATTGCAAGTGCAACAATAAGCCCGAGCTGAAGAAATACAGTATAGTATTTTCTTAAATCTGCTTCTGCTTTTTTACGATCCATAGTAATGAGGCGATTGATTAATAATAACGAGTGCAGTATACATGATTTACTGTTAAGTTTCCAACGTGTTCCCCTTGTTGATATTATTTTTTTGATAAAAATTGTTATTCTTTACCTCTGAAGATCTGATAATGGTCTCCAGTCAATGAATATGAATAATCATATCTGGCGTTATCAGCCCATGGTCACTACTTCGTACTGTTTATGAACTTCGGGTATGTTTCACATATGGAGCACTCCAAAAAAGTACTTTAACGTGCACTGTTCTGAGATAAAATAGGCCTTAAATACTGCCTGTATTTCGTTTTTATCCACCAAAGTAATATTACCGCGGTCAATGTGCCGGCGGAATCAGCTGCGGCATCTGTCCAGCTCGCCGTGCGCCCTTGCGTCAACATTTCCTGCATGAATTCTATAGAAATGCCGAATAATGTACCGGCAACAAATATAAAAAGCAGGGGCGCTTCCTGTCTGCTGTAGAGAATCAGGGAAAGCCCAAACATGAAACTCCATCCGAAAAACATCAGGAAGTGTCCAATCTTGTCGTAGCTGAATATTGCCTGGCCCTGAAAATTATCGGGTGGCAGTAGGGTAAGCAGCAGGGTGATAGCAGTGATGGCGATGAACAGAAAGTAGACCACGTATTTTCTTTGAACGAGGAATGAAATTAATTTACCTATCATAAATATCGCTTGGTTCCGGCTCGTGAATATGTTCAATATCTGAATAATTGGAGATCAGTGCATCTGTAATGGATTGATCAGTCATACGACTTACAGCCAGTTTACCTGCTATTGTTCCCGCCAGAACATCACCGAACCCGGCTCTTGAAAATAGTTTCGTGTTGTAGCCGGTAATGAATAGCCCGCTATCCGGGGTTGCCAGCATGGTTGGATGCCCCTTCGATAGAACCCTGCAGCCTGAATCACGCGAAATCTTCTCAACTGCCTTCAGCCGTTCAAAATCATTGGATTGGTTAACGTCAAAATGCTTTTTTAGTTCACCGGGATGGGGCGTCACTATCCAACGGGATTTATCGAGATCTTTGCTCTGATCCCACACTGAGAGTCCGTCAGCATCAAGTATAACCGGCTGATCAATCGATTTGAGAAGCTTGAGAACACTTGTTTGCGTGCCCTCCTTAAGGCCAAGTCCAGGTCCAATGAGCACAACACCCGGCTTGTCTTTAATTCTGCTGAGGACCTTGTCTGTGCTTTTTGGTGTGAAGCAGCCGTCATTTTTATCCCCAACGGCGACTTTAATTATTTGAGGCAGTGACTGCTCATAAATCGGCAGCAGCGCTTTCGGCGCATAAAGAATCACTGCACCTGCCCCGGCATTCCACGCACTTTTAGCCGCCATCATTGCCGCTCCCGTCATCCCTTCTGATCCCGCTACAATATGAACAGTCCCCGTTTCATATTTGTGGGACGCTATCGCAGAGTAGGCTTCAAATTCCTCACGAACATCTTTGGTTAGTAGCACCGCCTTATGTTCCCTCAGGTAGCCTGGGAAAGGGAGATCAGCCAGTGTGATGGTGCCTGTAACTGACGGGCCGTCACTTAAGTAAAAACCAATTTTGTTTGTACCAAAGGTGATGGTGTGATCTGCCTCTACACAGGTCCCCAGGATTTCACCGGTGTCACAATTCAGCCCGGTTGGAATATCCATCGCAAATGTATGAATATTGGCCTTATTCAGGCTATCTGCCAGGCCGGCCATCGGCTCACGCAGGTCTGATGTGAGCCCGGTCCCGATCATTCCATCTACAGCATAATCAAAGTCTCTCCAGGGTATCGAATCCATGTCTGTCAGAATCGTTAGGGGAGAGCCGTGAGCAGCCAACTTTTTTAGAAGCTTGTAATTTCTGTGCGCGTCCGTAGATAAGTCATCATCGCCCGCAGCCATCAGAATTGTAACTGAATGACCCGACCTATCGGTTAGGTACCGGGCTACAACCAGTGCATCCCCGGCGTTGTTTCCTTTTCCGCATACAAAAATACCCGATGAACCGGCTTCAGTTTGGCTTTGGATCACACCGGCAGCTTTTTCTCCTGCGATCTCCATCAGCGTGATGCTGTCGATCCCGAAATCAGATATCGTATGCTCATCAAGCTGGCGGCTTTGGTCTCTCGTTGCCAGTCTGAGAAATCGGTTATCAGGCTTATTTAATGACATGGATGGAAGATTCTTGAAGTTGAACTTTTAATACGCTCTGGCAAACAGAACGCGTCGTTTTGAAGGGTTTCCGGTGACCATGCATTTTCCATTTTCACCTGAAGACTCAAGCGGAATACAGCGAATGGTAGCTTTAGTATCCTGTTTTATTTTTTCTTCTGTTTCGGGCGTACCGTCCCAGTGGGCATAGATGAAGCCGCCTTTTTCGATCTCTTTTTGGAACTCCTCGTAGCTGTCAACGTTGCGGGTGTTATTTGCTGTCCGTTCCTTTGCAGCATCGTACAGATCAGTCTGAATATCCTTCAAAAGCTGATCGATCTGTTCAGCTATTCCTTCTCGCGGCACGATGTTTTTCTCAAGCGTATCTCGCCGGGCAAGCTCTACATTGCTGTTTTCAACATCTCGGGGACCAACGGCAACACGCAGCGGCACGCCCTGTGCTTCGTGTTCGGCGAACTTGTAACCAGGATTGTAGTTCTCCCGGTCATCCAGTTTTACCCGGATTCCTAAATTCTTCAGCTGATCGATAATCGAATGAGCATAGGTAAGCACGGTGGCTTTCTGTTCATCACTTTTGAAGATAGGAACCACAACAACCTGGTCAGGGGCAAGTTTAGGGGGGATTACGAGTCCGTTATCGTCAGAATGAGTCATGATGAGGCCACCAACCAGCCGCGTAGAGACACCCCAGCTGGTCGCCCAGACGTAATCGTGCTCGCCATCTTTGCCCTGGAATTTTACATCAAACGCCTTGGCAAAGTTTTGGCCCAGAAAATGAGATGTTCCCGCCTGCAGTGCTTTACCGTCCTGCATCAACGCTTCAATGCAGTAGGTGTCTACAGCCCCTGCAAACCGTTCAGATTCCGTTTTTACCCCGGTAATGACCGGCATGGCCATAAAATCTTCAGCAAATGTCTTGTAGACGTTCAGCATGCGTTCAGTCTCTTCAACCGCCTCTTCCTTGGTAGCGTGTGCCGTGTGGCCTTCCTGCCATAGAAACTCCATAGTACGCAGGAATAGTCGGGTTCGCATCTCCCATCTAACTACGTTGGCCCACTGGTTGATGAGGATCGGCAGGTCGCGGTAGGATTGAATCCAGTTTCTATAGGAATCCCAGATAATGGTTTCTGATGTTGGCCGGACAATCAGTTCTTCTTCAAGTTTCGATTCAGGATCAACCTCCACGCCGTTTTCTGCGCTTTTGAGCCGGCTGTGGGTCACCACGGCGCACTCTTTTGCGAACCCTTCCACATGCTGAGCTTCTTTGGACAGAAAGGATTTTGGGATAAAGAGCGGGAAGTAGGCATTTTCATGGCCTGTGTCTTTAAACATTTTGTCTAATGCCGCTTTCATGTTTTCCCAAAGCGCAAACCCGTGCGGCCGGATAACCATACAGCCCCGGACAGGAGAGTGGTCGGCCAGTTTTGCCTCTTTCACCACATCAAGATACCATTGCGAATAATCGTCGTTTCTGTTTGTAATCCGTTTAGCCATACTGTTGAGTGCTGCGTTTCGTTATTGAAAATTATAAATAAGTCTTTCAGCCGATTAAGATAAAGAATCCTTTGCAGAGAAGAGATTGAAAAAATTTGTTCATGTGTTAGAGGGCTTTACAAAACACCTGAAAATAGTCATCCCGTACTATGATACGGGATCTCCAATCTGGTTTTCAGCTTTTAAAGTGCGATCAGAAGCACAGTACTATAGTAGGGGCAGGTTTTGCAAAGTCTTCCGTAAGTAAACAAAGTCATGAAAAAAGTGATTTGAGAGTTTCAACCTTTTCATAAAAACCCTATCTTTGTTGCTCTCTTGGATTACAGCCGCACACGGTTTTTGCCGTATATACCTAAGAGAGTTTGTTATGAAATGTCGTGGTAGCTCAGGCGGTTCCACGGAGGTTCTCCCAAAGGGATGTGCCAAATTCCGCTCTACGATTTGAAATAGTTTTATACAAGATTTAAGTGTTATGTCGTTGTAGCTCAGGCGGTTTCCCGAAGGGATGCCTTGGGCAAGAGCGTCGGATTCATATCCGCCAGCTGGCGGACGGAGGTTCAAGTTTGCCCCACGATTTGAAATATTGCTGAAAAGATTGAAATGATATGTCGTGGTAGCTCAGGTGGTTAGAGCGTCGGATTCATAACCCGGAGGTCGGCGGTTCAATCCCGCCCCACGATACATTAAAAAAAAAGCTCTACTCAATTCAATTTGGGAAGAGCTTTTTTTATTTATACTAACAAAGGAGTGAATAAATACAGAGAGGTCTTCAAATGCATCATGTTTATGTATTATACTCACCACTCTACGATAAAATCTACATCGGTGAATCATCTAACCTGGGTGACCGGTTTATAAGCCATAACCTCGAAACTAATAAAGGATGGACTGGTCGTTACAGGCCCTGGGTATTGGTTTTTGAGTATCTGGATCACTACAATATCCAAATTTTCTCATCCATTCCAGAATCGAACTATTCCCGCCAATATTATACTTTACCCGGGCTTGTTCTTTGCTTATTTGCCCGTTGGCAACGCGCATTATAATCCCCAACTTAAAACTGTCACTGTAAGTTGGTTGAGGTTTGTTGGGTTTATTTTTCATCGGCTGATTCCTTAAACTGTGTCTACCTATACCAGTATAAGACCCATTAATTATTTCTGAAAGTTCCCTGCAAAACATTCATTGGCATTTTGCCCGCAATACCTTTTTATTATTTCATTCTTTAACAATGTTTTAGGATGTTCACCGCAGCTTAAGTCATTTCAAAAAAAATTATGCTTCTTCACTATTTCGACTGGATCATCCTTGGCGTCTTTTTTGCAGCGGTTTTAGGTATTGGGTTATGGTTTTCGAAGACTGCGGGTGAAGACCAGGAACAGTTTTTTCTCGGAGGAAGGAGCATGCCCTGGTGGCTGCTGGGTGTATCGATGGTGGCTACAACTTTTTCAGCTGATACGCCCAACCTCGTTACCGGGCTGGTGCGTGAAGGGGGTGTGGCCCGTAACTGGGTATGGTGGTCTTTTTTGATTACGGGAATGGTTACTGTTTTTATCTATGCTCGTCTTTGGAGGCGGTCGGGTGTACTCACCGACCTGGAATTCTACGAGATCAGATACAGCGGAAAAGCAGCTTCCTTTCTAAGGGGGTTCCGTGCCATTTATCTCGGTGTGTTATTCAATTGCCTGATCATGGGAACCGTAACCCTTGCCGCTATCAAGATTGGCTCTGTAATGTTCGGCCTTGCTCCGTGGATCATTGTGGCAGGCAGTTCGGCTATTATAGTAGCCTATTCGGCACTTGGTGGTTTAAAAGGGGTTATATGGACGGATTTTTTCCAGTTCGGTATTTCCATGGTCGGAGCTTTCTATGCCGCTTATGTCGCCATCGATCAGCCAGAGATCGGCTCGCTTACCGCACTTTTTGATCACCCGAACCTGGCGGGTAAACTCGATATGTTTCCAAATATGAATAATCCCTCCCTGGTTATCTCATTGTTCATTATCCCGATCGCTGTGCAGTGGTGGTCGGTATGGTATCCCGGTTCAGAGCCTGGTGGCGGCGGGTATATTGCGCAACGCATGCTGGCAGCAAAGGATGAAAATCATGCCGTGGGTGCAACACTGTTATTTAATGTAACTCATTACGCCTTGCGTCCCTGGCCATGGATCATCGTTGCACTCGCTTCACTCGTCCTTTATCCAGACCTTGCCTCAATCAAGAATGATTTCCCAAACATCGAAGATCAATATTTAGGAAATGATATCGCCTATCCGGTTATGTTAACGCTCCTGTCACCCGGCTGGCTTGGTTTGGTGACAGCATCACTGATCGCGGCTTTCATGTCAACTATTAGTACGCATCTGAATTGGGGTTCGTCGTACGTGGTTCACGATTTTTACAGCCGTTTTGTAAAGCCGGATGCCTCAGAAAAAGAATTGGTGCAGGTGGGGCGTATTTCAACAGTTTTGCTTATGATTATTTCCGGGAGTTTTGCCCTGTTCCTTCTGAAAGACGCCACGCAGGCGTTTAATATCCTGTTACTCTCCGGTGCCGGAACGGGTGCTATTTACTTGCTTCGCTGGTTTTGGTGGCGTATCAATGCGTTTACGGAGGTTGCAGCCATGATCAGCGGAATCGTAACTGCTTTTGTACTTGTGCTGCTGGTAAGTGATGACGCTTTGGCCACTACTTATTTAGATGGGTTTACAGTGAAATTATTACTGGCCGTTCTGATCACTTCTGTGGTCTGGATCGTTACGGCGTTCACAACCCGGCCGGAATCCTATGAAACCCTGCGTAAATTTTATGAACTTACGCACCCCGGGGGACCCGGCTGGGAAAAACTTATCCGGGAATCCAAAGAGCGCGGAGATGAGATCAAAGAAACCGGAAAGTGGGGGGTTCCTCAAAGTATACTGATGGTGTTCGTAGGATGTTTCGGGACCTATTCCGCCCTGATAGGAATAGGAAGTTTCCTGTACGGGAATTTTATTACAGCCGGAATTTTAACGCTGGTTTTCATCATTTCGGCCTATATCATTCAACAATATTTAATAAAAACTAAATTCTGATGAGTAATTTTACACGCCGCAAATTTCTTCAATCGGCATCCGTACTTGCAGCCGGCACTTTAACGCTTCCATCTTTTGTTCGAGCCGGCTCCCCCAATACGTCAAATACCGTTCGTATCGGTTTTATTGGAACGGGTTTGAGAGGACGAAATCATGTGAATAATCTGCTGAGTTACGAAGGCGTTCGCTGCCCGGCTTTTTGCGATATCGATCCGGATGCTATCGCCAAAACCAAAGAGATATTTTCCGATAAAGGAAAAGAGGACCCCGAAGTTTATACGGGCAGCGAACAGGCGTACCTGGATATGCTTGAAAAAGAGGACCTGGACGGTGTTATCATAGCAACGAACTGGAAATGGCATACCCCTATGTGTCTTGCCGCCATGCGCAGCGGTGTTTATACAGGTGTGGAAGTTTCAGGCGCGTTTTCAGTAAATGAATGCTGGGAACTGGTAAGAACACATCAGCAGACGGGGACCCATCTGTTTTTTCTGGAGAATGTGAATTACCGGCGAGATGTTCTGGCCGTCTTAAATATGGTAAGAGATAATGTGTTTGGCGAGCTGGTACATTTGAGAGGCGGCTATCAGCATGATCTTCGCCAGGTCAAATTCAATGACGGGGAAGGCGGCTTGGTCTATGGAAGTAACAGTTACGGCGAAGCCCGGTGGAGAACCGAACATTCCATTCGCCGAAATGGAGAACTATACCCCACGCACGGGCTAGGGCCGTTGAATGCGATGCTGGATGTGAACAGGGGAAATCGTCTGACGACTATTTCATCCTTTGCCAGCAAAGCCAAAGGACTCAATCAGTATGTGCTCGATCATCCCGACGGCGGTGAAGATCATCCGTACGAAAATATTAATTGGAAGCTGGGAGATATTGTTACGTCCCATATTTCAACGGCTAATGGAGAAACCATCATTTTAACTCACGATACGAATCTCCCGCGACCCTATTCACTTGGGTTCAGAGTTCAGGGGGTTAAAGGAATTGCCGAATTTGATTATCACACCCGAAGAGTGCACGCGGAAGGAATCTCGAACGATCATAGCTGGGATGAGTGGGAAGTCTGGTTCGAAAAATACGATCATGAACTTTGGAGAAAGTATGGAGATATTGCTATAGATGGCGGTCATGGCGGTATGGATTATTTCCTGGACCGGGCTTTTATTGAAAGCGTGAAAGCAGATGCTCCTGCAGCTATTGATGTATATGATGCGGCTGTGATGCGGGTAATTACGCCGTTATCTGAAGCTTCTATAAGAGAAGGAGGAACGCCTCAGCACATACCGGATTTCACTGACGGAAAGTGGATCCACAGAAAGCCTGTTTTTGCGTTGGGCCAATGGTAATTTTCAACCATATTGAAACTTTTAAATAACTCATTATGCCATCACTTGTAATACTTGCAGCGGGAATGGGGAGCAGATACGGAGGCACCAAGCAGTTTTCAACCTTCGGCCCATATGATCATCTTATTATAGATTACACTATTTATGATGCTATTGAATCTGGTTTTGAAACTATTATTTTTGTGATTCGAAAAGAGATTGAGACGACATTTAACGAGTCGGTGTTCAATAATTGGAAGGGAAAAATTGATCTGCGTGTCGTATATCAAGAGCTGAATTCCCTTCCGGAGCAGTATGAGGTTTTAAAGGGGAGAACCAAGCCCTGGGGAACGGCACACGCCGTATGGATGGCAGAAAGTGAAATTGAAGGCCCTTTCGCCATCGCCAATGCGGATGATTTCTATGGGCGGGAAGCAATAAAAAAATCATGCGATCAGCTTCAGAAAATGTCTCCTGACAAAAACAGCGCGTTTGTTATCGGTTATGAATTGGGTAACACGCTGAGTCCCAACGGCTCGGTTTCAAGAGCTTTATGTAATGTGGATGATGACGGCAATCTTATTGAAATCGAAGAGCTAACATCAATTCAAAAGAAAGCCGGGAAGATCGTCTCAGTTGCCGGCGAAAATGAACGAGAACTTCATCCCGATGATCTGATATCGATGAATTTAATGGGATTTACTCCCCCTGTGTTTGAGGCTATTCGAAAAGGGTTCGATCAATTTTACCACAATCTTAACCCAGGAAGCAGTGAAGAATTTTACCTTGCCAATGTACTCACCCGCCTATTAAATAAGGGGGTGGATATACCGGTGATCCCAACAAATAGTCAGTGGTTTGGGGTTACTTACAGTGAGGACAAAGATTGGGTGAACAGGGAGCTTGCCGAACTTCATGAATTAGGAGCCTATCCTGATGAACTCTGACCAAAACATAAAAGAAGTACTTTCTTATTATCCTATTCCGACAAGTTATCCTATTCCGACAAGGTCAGTAACCATTGAACCGGTCAAAACCGGGCTCATCCACAACTCTTATAAAATACATTCGAAGAATGATAAATACTTTCTTCAGCAAATAAATACTGATGTATTTAATGGCGTTGCCGGCCTTATGAATAACATCGCCCTGGTGACGAATACCCTGTCTGAATCATATAAGAATTCACCCTTTGAAACCTTGCAGATTCTGAGAACAAATGAAGGTGAGCTATATAAACAAACAGATAATGAAGCATGGAGGATCTATCTCTTTAAAGATCATCTGTTTGGTTACGATACTCCGACAAATAGGGAAATGGTGAAGGAGGCAGGGATCGCTTTTGCCCGTTTTGTAAAATCACTGTCGGCCGTCGACCCGAGTCTGCTTTCAGTAACCATACCTGATTTCCATTCTATGGAATATCGACTGTTTCAACTCAGAGAAGCTTCCGAAAACAGATCTTCGCTCCTCTCCGGGGTGCGAGTCCTGAAAGACCAGATAGACCATTACAGCCAGCTGCTTTTACCGCTCGAATATGCGATGAAAAATGGGGAGCTTCCAGTGCGTGTCACCCATAATGATTCTAAATTTAACAATCTTCTTTTTGACGAAGACGGAAAGGCCCGGTGTGTCGTTGATCTTGATACCGTTATGCCGGGTATTATCCATTTTGATGTGGGAGACTGTCTGAGAACATTAACTCCCACAACTGCAGAAGATGAATCGGATTTAGAAAAGATCGAGTTGAGAGCGGACTACCAAGGTGCGTTTTTAGAAGGGTATACCGGGAATGCATCCGGTTGGCTGACCGCGGAAGAATTCAACTATTTACCTTATGCTGCCCCATATATGGCATTGATTATGGGGATACGGTTTCTAACTGATCACCTGAATGGTAATGTGTATTATTCCATTGATTACCCTGAACACAACTTGGTTAGGGCAAAAAATCAGGCTGAAGTGACGAGGCAGTTTTTAGACCGATTTCCCCTCAGCTAGAACACTATGATATTCTTTAACGTGGGTTTAAATGAAGCTCAGGAAACTCAGCAGCATGGATCGGGCGGAATTTTAAGCAGCCATTTGAATTCGATCTGAATAAACGGTTAATCGATCCGGAATTTTGGTCTAAGCACGTGTCACTGAAGGGCTGTAAGGTAACCGATACTTGCCGGACCCCAGCCGGGTTTCCAGACTTTACGGTTTAAAGCACTTATTATGTCAATGTTTGATTTATTCTCAAAACGTTCTAAATATTCCTCACAGTAGTTATCGTGCATTTTCGCCATTATGCTTCCTTCATCAGTATTTTTAGGTGATCAACAGCTTCGGGACCGGCATCTTTGATGCATTCGACGATGTTAGAAATCTGATTTTTTTGGAGCCCGGTGATGTTTGCTCGGATCTTGCCTTTAGAATTTGTACCAATCACAATATTTTCAGCATCGAGAACAAGCTGGAAGCGAAGTACGGAGGTGGTGTTTTTTGAAGATGGTAAATGAGTCATGGATAATACTTGAAGTTAAATCTTTGGCAAGCATACCATTATTACCGTAAGAAAGGCATAATAGCGCTTTAGCAGTATTTTTTAATCGCTCTGCAAGTTGCCGTTAAATCAGCGAGTGGGAATTTAGGGAGCACTGATTTCCAAGTCAATTTAAAAGAGAAATCTAATATTTCTATTTGGATGCTTATTTTTATCCACAAAAAAAGCGAAGTTCTTCATCCAGTATTAGATAAGGTCATTCCTATCTATCAACCCTGACTATGTGATAATCAGTGCGGATTTAGGAGACGATGAAACCAGGTCTGACCATTGAGAAAATGAGACTACACTTCTTGGAATAACCGATTCAAGTGGTCATGATTATATAATGATCCACTTTACTTAAAATTTAGAAGTTATTGTTAAGTATTTGGAAGCAAATTAAGCCCGATGTATGAATAGGAACGGCTGATGGGATTGTCGCAGTGTGGTGTGAGAGGCACACCGTGAGCTTTTGGCTCATGGCAATCAACTCGATTATACTGCCGGTTAAATTTGGTATGGCAACAAAAATTGTCTGTATTTTGAACCTAATCCTGGAAATGAATAAAGCCCATTATCTTTCCGGAATTTTGATTCTTGAATATTTTCCATCTCAGAAAAAATGATATTGAAAAGTTCATCATGATCATACAAAAACCAAATTCCTCTTGAGGATCTGAAAGCGATATAAATATCTTTTTCCAAATATTTCTTATCAAAAGTTAAACGCCCTTTAAGCTGAACTTTTAAAAAGATTATCCCATCAACATGTTGAGCAATAAAATCAGCCCATTGCCAATCATCAGTCAATCTATGTGTTACAAAACCATAGTCAGCTAAAACTGCTGAAATCTTTTGGTAATTATAATTCTCATTTCGTTTCGAATTGAGATCAGAGTATTTGATTTCTGATAAATCTAAGGGCATAGTTTATAATTAGACAGTTTAACGCCTCTGCAACTAACTGGCGTAGGGATGGAGGTTGAATTAGCAACTAACGAAAGATGAGTTGTAAAACCAAGGGAGGTATAGAATTGGCGAGGTGTGTCCACTTTATGACCTCGTTATACTGTATAATCCATCATTTCTGAAGATATAGCCCTCGGAAGGACAGATCGTGACGGTAGAGTTTTAAACTTTCTATAATTATTTTAATATTGACTGTATTATTAGGTCTTTTTTAATTCTTTGAAGATAGTTCATTTCATATTGCAATTTTTATTTGGGATGCGGAACCATTTTAATTTAAAGCGAATCCGATTATGGTATGAGATTCAGGCTCATCAGAAACCAAGAAGTCAGTCAAAGATTTAGAAGCAAAATCGTATTCTGATCCCATTCAGAATTTCGGTCAAAACATTCAATTTACCCCTGATTATTACTTTGTCCCTCATAATGAAGAAGAGGTCGTTGAAATTTTAAACAGACACTCGGAGGATCAGATTCGGGCAGTGGGTTCCCTGCATTCATGGAGTGATTTGGCTTCAAGTGATAAGATTGTAATAAATCTCAGTCATTTTGATGATATAAATATTGAAAAACAAGATGATAAGACTTGGGTAACGGTAGGGGCAGGATGTAAGATCAAAGATCTGAATAGAGAACTATATCAACAACAAGGTTTAAGACTACCGGCTCAACCCATTATTTCAGCGCCAACTATTGGCGGTGCTATTGCGACCGGTACCCATGGTACGGGATCACCGAGCTTGTCGCACTTTGTCGAAAAAGTCCGAATCGCCGCTTATGACCAAGATACCGGAACGGCTAAAATATATGAGATTGAGAGCGGCTCCGAGCTTGAGGCTGCCCGCTGTAACCTCGGTTGTATGGGTATCGTACTTTCTCTTCGTATTAGCTGCATATCAGAATTTTTGGTGGAAGAAACGGTGGTCGAAAGACAACATCTCCAAGAGGTCCTTGCCGAAAAAGAAGACTATCCACTCCAGGAATTTCTGTACATACCATATTCCTGGACATTCGTAAACTTTCAAAGGCGGGAAGTTGCGGAAAATGCATCCGTTGATTCAGGTAAAAGAAGCTGGGGAGCATCCCTTTACAATGTGTATAATTTCCTGAATGTCGATCTGTTCTTTTGTCTTATCGTGAAGGGACTTATTTCCTTTTGGGGCAACCCGGAAAGAATACGCTTCTTTTATAAAAATATGTTCTCAAAAGCCATTCTAAAGAAGGTAACCGTCAGGGAGCGCAGCCATCAACTGCTAACCCGTACCCGGGAGATGTTCAGCCATGAAGAGACCGAAATATTCATACCCGAAAACTATATAGCAGAAGCTGCTGAACTGATACGAATTGTGACAGATGTATTTGCCGGGATAAAAAAGGAGATCCCGGAGGAATTTTCCTCCAAGCTTGAATCAGTCGGGTTGCTCGAACAACTCAAAAAAAGTCGGGGAACGTATACCCACCACCACCCTTTTGTTTTCCTTAAGCTGCTACCAGATGATACATTAATATCTATGTCAAGTGGTATGGATAAGCCGTGTTATGGTTTCAATCTTATCTCTTATCAGAAACCGGGAGAAAGGGAGGCCTTCCGCAAATTTTCGGATGTTACCACCTGTGCACTGGCCAGATTGTATAATGCTCGCCCTCACTGGGGAAAGTATTTTTGTTTGGACCAAGATGATATTGAAGCTCTATATCCCGAACTGGAGACCTTCCGTGAGATTTGTCGTCGATATGATTCGAAGGGAGTTTTTCAAAATAATTTTACCAGGCAGGTCCTTGGTTTTGAGCGAGAGCGTTAGGAGATTCTCTACCTACTATACTTTTAATATGATTTTGTCCTGCAGTATAATCCAGTGCCTAAAAATCCATTTATGAAACATCCGGAAAATATAAATAGCTTCATTTTCTTAAAATTTGACAAAATTATCAAGCCTTCAGATTTGCTCCTCTGTGATCGTATTATCCCTGTGAAGTGTGGCAAGCAGAGATTGGCTGATTAGCGCACAGATCACTCCGAACGGAAGATATCCGGCATAGCCAAGCAGGGGCATTTCAAACAGGTAAAACCTCTCAACCCACGGTATATTGTAGATCCATTTGGCTTCGCTGTAGAAATTCCACATCTCCCAGAAAAAACCGCAGCAGAGAGCAGCCATTGCTGACGACCAAACCAATGTTAGATCTCCGTTCGAGCTATCTTTAAGCA
>NZ_JBBVMF010000023.1:0-75462 GCF_038150125.1 Rhodohalobacter sp. 8-1
CCGAAGGGCTTGATCCCAACCAATTAGGCATCGGATTCACCTAAAATAACGGGGTAACTTCTCAAAAATTCACCTCCGTATCGTACCCAAACACCTCAAAATCCTCCCTGTACACTTCTCTCACTTTTTCAGCCAGTTCCGGGGTATAGTAGTCTTCCCAGCGGCGGCTCCCGGTTTTATTGAGCACGGGCAGCTTCACGTCCAGGCGAAGGCGGCCTGCTATATACTGAAAGTCTTCTTCGAGCTTTTCAAACCGGCCGATAAAATCCACATCCGGTACCAGATCGATATCACAGACAAAGCTATGCTGCGGCACAAAGTGGTTATAGGTATGAATAGTTTCTTCGTTCAGCCACTCCTCAACAAACTGACCAAAGCTGCTGTACTGAGATAAATGTTTCTCAGCCCATTTCTTATCCTTTTCATAAAAGCCACCCTTTTTGAGAAAAAGGTACGCAGACAGCACCCTCGAGTAGGGATTTCTGACAAAGGTAAACGTGAAATAGGTTCGGTAAGTCAGCGGGCCAAATGCACGTTTGTAGAAGGTTACGTCTTTATGGCCTCCCCCATAATCTCCAAACAGTGCCTTGTTTACAGATATTCCGGCTGTTTTCGGGATATGGATAAATATGCAGCGGTGTTTGTCGAAACCCCTGAGTGAGTATTCCCCCTCCGATTCACGATACTCGCGAAAATGGTCACGATGCCTCATATGAGAGTACTGGTAATAAACTGACCGTACCAGGTATTTTATTGTGTATGCCGGGTTCATGCGGAGGATATTAGTGTTATAAAAAAACTGGTGCTGTGTTATCGCTCAACTGTCGGATGAAGACACTTCATTAATGAGTACATACTAAAATCGATAATGATTGAAATTTTAAAGTAATTCAGGGGTACAATTTTCAGATTCTATACAATTCAGCTCCAAAGGAGCGCCGGTCAACAGCATCGTGCAGCGCGCGATGACTTGAAAAGACCCTCATCCGGCTCATCCGGCAGCCCCAACGCGGGCGAAAGCCATCCCGGTCAACCCCACACATATCGTTCATCAAAATCAACCCCATATTGGTTCAAAAATCTTCTGTACTCCTCCTAAACCTGCAATTCTCACTAAGCAACTTGAATGATCTTATCTATATGATTCAAAACCAATTGACCTATATTTTAAGATCAATTCAATAAAACTCGCTGTACATCCCTGCGAAATTTGTCTGTGTTCGGCGTTATCCGAAAAATGGTTTGCTCAACGTACATATGCGTGCAGAATCATCCTTTACCCAATTATCTTATTATCCATTCATATAAAGCAGACTGTATCTCTGAAAATCTTATCTATTTAAAAAAAGTTGACCCATGATATAATTCACCTTGTTTTGTACTCAACAGCTCCAAAGGAGCGCCGGTCACCAGCATCGTGCAGCGCGCGATGACTTGAAAAGAGCCTCATCCGGCAGCCCCAACGCGGGCGAAAGCCATCCCGGTCAATCCCACACATATCGTTCATCAAGATCAACCCCATATTGGTTCAAAAATCTTCTATACTCCTCTTTAATGCTCATCTTTTGATGATGTTTGGGCTGATTTTTTATGTATTCAATTACGGTATCAAAATGGTCCGGGGATGCAGAGAAAATTCCATATCTCCCGAAACACCGGAACCAATAGAAGCCAGTATATCCTGCATTGATTTTTTTAATACATTTAGAGGCCCCCTGCCTGACTTGCTGAATTAATGTCAACTGAGCAATCTTTCTTCAAAGCAGACACAACAGATGAATCTGATTTTTGTGCCCTCCGACCTGGACGGGATTACACTCAAAATTTCTGCAGATTCCGCCTATATAATTATATAGATCATTTTCGATCTGGCTGTCAATCAAATTTTTTCTATTCTTTGTACTGAATATGATATGATTGTAAACTTTAGAAAGTGATTGTGGCATGGTAAAGTTTCGGTTTGGGCGACGCCCTTTCAGGGCTTTTGTTATGCACTTGTACTTCTTCCATAGTACTCTGCACTATGTTATTGACGCTGCGCCCACTTTGGGCAAAATGAAATCCCATAAGCAGTAACCGCCGCTTATGTACGATACTATTTTGAATATAAATCAAATAGTATAGGTTCTTTTTATTGACCCATTCAAAACCATATAGCCTATTTATCGATATTTTATAACAGCTTACTCTGCCATACCACGCCGCGGCGTGGTATCTCCTACCCTAATCAACGGATGGAGATCCCGTCCCGATGCTTCGGGATGCGGGTTGACGCGTCTTTATTAGACAGCCTCAGTCCCTTTTAGTGATTATTGGAATCGAACTCAGTTAAAAGTAATTATTCTCGGATGTAATTTATCAGATTTTGTAAAAAAATAGCTCCAGTGGAACACCGGCCAACAGCCTACTAAAATCTGCAAACAACTCAATTCGAATATAACTAAAGCTATATACATTCCCTTTTTGTCAAGTCCCGCCGGGGCGCGACAGTGGGTGGGTCAGCACCGGGGTTTATTCCAGTAAATACTGAACCAGGCTATCCACTTCAGACTCCGTCAGGTTTATCTTTGGCATGCTGCTCCCTGCAAACTCCTCATCCGGGTTCGCCAGGAAAGATCTGAGCAGACGGCGGTTCCACTGCCGCTGATCCGATTCCAGAGCCTGCGAATAGGTGTATTCCCCAAGCCCTCCAACTTCCCTTTCTTCCAGGTTTGCCAGGTGAGGGCCTATAAGCGTGGAGCGGCCCATGTTATGACAGGTAGAACAGTTTTGTTCAAAGATTGCGGCTGCGCTGCGAACCGGTCTATCTTCCACTCTGCTTTCGGAAATAAGGTTGTTGAACCGTTCGAGCTCAGTCATTCTCGCCAGCTCAACCGTTCCAATGTCTTCGTAGATAAGGCCACCATCATCAATTGCAATAAGGTACTCATCATCCGTCAACAGCAGGATGGTTCCATTCTCCAGAACGGCCATATCCCTGACGCGGTGCCCCAGTTCTATTTCTTCAGTGTATTTAACGCTGTTTGATTCATCCAGCCGAAGCCTTTGAAGACTTCGGTCCCGCATGGTTCCAACCAGCAGATCACTCTGCCAGCGGGGAAATCTATCGTGCTCAATCCTCAGGACACCGGAGGGTGCCACGGACGGGACCCACGAAAATACTGGCTTCGCATATTCAGGATGAGTGCCCGTTTCATAATCTCCCGGAAGTTTCATCTCCGGAAGATACCATGTGCCATATGACACACGCGGCCAGCCGTAGTTTTGTCCCTTCTTCAGCAGGTTTAACTCATCCCCGCCGGCAGGCCCGTTTTCTACCTCCCAGAACTCTCCGTTACGGTCTCTGTAAAGACCGGACGGGTTTCTGCTGCCGCGGGTAAAGACGGACCAGCTGCCTGTTGTTTTATTCAGCAGTATGGTTTTCCCATAGGGATTGGAATTATCCATCGCATACGCTTGGGAGCCGTCAATTCCGTTCCGGTTGTAGTCGCCCACCGTTACCAGGAGGTTTTCATTGTCGTAATTCACAATCTTTCCGCCCGAGATATGGCCCGCCCACATAGCTCCCGACACCTCATGATCCGGCTCCGGGTCAATACAGGGCTCTGCCGTAAAGATCGTTTCCCAGTCCACCGCTTGAGTAATCCGGTCACCGGAAAGCTGCAGGCGGCCCCGGCTCACATTGTGGGTCATACACGCCTGGTCCTCATCATATGAGATATGGGAGAGATAGAGCCGGTGCTCATCCTCACTCAGCTGCTCACTAAATACCCCGTTTACCCGGTACCAAATCATCCTGAAATTGTTTCTGTCAGAGATACCGGTCTGCATAAACTCGTCGAGTTTCATTGGCAGCGGCAGGATGGTGTTCTCTACTTTTCGGTGCCGTTTAACATCGTAGGTCTGAACCTGCCCCTTATTTGAAATGATGTAGAGGATGTTACCGCTGTTTGTCAATCCACCACCATATCCTTCATAATCGCGCAGTGGAACTTTCTTAACCAGGAGCTTCGTGAGAAAGGTGTCCATGATCTCAACAGATCCGACCGAGGGTGGCTCTTTTTCGGCTGAACCCATCCGTTCCACCATATTCTTTACTGATGAAAGCTGCTGAAAAGGGAAAATTTTGTAATATCCTACAGCGAATCCGTATACAAAAAGGGTCACGATAAGAATACTGTAGATGATAGCTCTCTTCATGATGCAAACACCGGTTTTACAGGTTTATTCTCATCAAATATACGATTTATGAGATCTATACTCACTGCAGCCTCACTCTTTTGGCCTGAATCTGACCGCATGTGAGAATGAAAATCAGAGTGTACGTACATAATGCAGTTTCCTGAGTTCACGATGTTCTGCTGTTTTTTTGTACCTGTTGAAAGGTTTCATAAGGTTGACGACCTGCCATGTACTGTTTAAATAAAACTGAATCCGGCTTCAGTTTCTGCAGAACCTCCTCTTTCATTAAACGATAACTCTCCGCCTTTTTGTAGCGAAACGTCCCTGCAACAGAATTGAAAAATTGGCGTGCCACCTTGCACAGGTCCCTGATCCTGTAGTTCAGAAAAAAATATTTAATCCCCTGCAGCGACATCAGGTTGACCGCCCAGGGCCTTGGATTCTCTACAGGAACGCTAAACTGAGACTGAAACCACTCTGCCCTCTGCTCTTTGTAGTCATTTTTAGTGTATTCGCGGTGCGATTCGTTATTTATAATAACATCATTCATCTGCAGGGTATGATCACCGTAAAAGTTATGCATCAAAAGCTGCTGTGCTGAAGAGGTAAACCACCAGCTGATCTCATCGAACTGGTTCTGCAGCGGCATAAGAATCCGGTCTTTAATCACATCTTTATGAAATGCCATAAACTGGCCATCTGCTAAATGGCACACCTGGTAACGTTTCAGCGGAAAAAAGAATTTGTGGTGGAATGAAATGCCAAATCCTAGTACCGAATGTGTCGTTTTGGGTATAAATACCGGTACAGCCACCGCCGGATTCAGTTCATTCAGGCTATCTTCGAACCGCTCATAGCTTCCTTTATGGAAACTGATATCATCATCAAGAAATATGTAGTACTCATATTCTTCATTCAGTTCAAGTGCTTTTTCGAGAAGCTGGTTGCGGCCTTCAGCCCATGTGGAATCAGGGAAGAAATAGGCACCTTTTCCAGGCTTATTATAAGTAGAGAGAAGAACATCAGCCGCTCTCCTCTCACCCAGAAAGGTATAATTTTTAACAAGATAATCTGCACCGTGAACCAGGTATAGAAATTTTTTCATGTCAGTTTTTGTCCGCACAACCTAAAAGAGCCCCGTAATTTAAAAATGTGATTCCGGCCGATTCATGTGCCTTTTATCGGCGAATACTTGTTCCGATAAAGAGAATACCTTATCGGATCATTATTTTATTATAGTTCGAAGCCAAAGTAAAATTGAATGCGGATTATTTTAACAGTTTACGGTTTTTTAATTTTACGCAAACCAGTAACCCTGGTTAATCTGTCGCTGTGAAGCTAAGCATCTAAACGACCATGAGCTGTCATGTCGCCTTCCCCTTTGGGACTAAGCGAACAACGAGAGCGCATGGAGACATTTCCGGGTGATGGGCAGGTATGAAAAAGCACTGTTTAAAGTAGTCCTCAGAACAAGGAGATCTTTCGACGCACTCTCCGTCAGCCGACGGATCATTTGCTCAAGATGACAGGGACATTCTTAGGAAAGTGCGGCGTTTCAGTATCCCAACCATGCAGAACGCTGTCTTACGCCGCATGGCTGAGAGTATTTCCAGCGGCGCTGCCGGATGCCATGGTCTACTTACTATTTATGCGCGCCGCGCATATAAACGACCTCGCTCTGTCATGTCGAGTGCAGGTTCAGTGCTTGTCGAACCGGAATCGCGCCGCAGGCATCCACTGGGGAAGACATCTCCATTTTATTGGAAGGAGTTTTGTAAAGCACGTTTCAGATTAGCACCCAGAGAATGGAGATCTCTCCATTCCGGCCGAAAAACACGGCCTGCAGTCGAGATGACAAGGCGCTGGGGTGGATGCGTGCGGCGTTTCAGCATCCCAATCCTGCAAAACGCTGTCTAACGCCGCATGGCAGTGAACCATTCCCCGCAACGCAGTTGAACACCCCGGCCTTTCTCATTGACGATGCGCGCCATGCCATTGCCACCAAGGGCCTATGTCATGTCGAGCCGCTAATTTAGCCTAAAAACGGGCAACACCATTTAAGAAGCGACAGAGAAGGTCTAGTCCTGCTCAAGAAATATTGTTTAGGATTAAGATGTCCGGCCTTGATGGGTGGAGGGATAGCATGGATTGCACCACAGCCCTTACTGTGCCAAGGCTTCGGAGGGCAGGCACAGGAGAAATCGCTATGAGCGCTCACCTTGTGAGCATTCTCATAGTGTAACCGCGCGGTGCAACCCGTGCCCCGACAGAACACCTCTGTCGGGGAGTTTTCCACATAGTGATGCCTTCGGCATGCATACTTTCTGCTTTTAGTCCTGCTTTAGCGGGGTGGCGGTCCACCTGTCCCTCGGGAAAAGTATGGGGAGTAAACGTCGTGTTCAGAATCTGTCATCGGTAGCCGCTAATTTTGCCCAAAAGCGGGCAACACTATTTCAAAGGTGACAGGATTATAGTCCCCTCTCGAGAGGGGATTTAGGGGTGTGTTCGTAAAGGCAATAAGCTGTGATTAAAACCCAATAACAACACTTTTATCAATCTGTCATTGGTAGCAACTAATCCTGCCCAAAAACGGGGCAACACCATTTGAAAAGTGACAGGGTGCGTTTTTCGATCCGAAAGTACTATGCGTTTTGCGGGTGAAGGGTAGTGTGCGATGTTCCGAGTAAAATTAAATTTCAAAAGCCCCCCTTCAGCTCATGTTACATCCAGTTTTAATCATTTGAACTCCCCTTCGACTGAATTCAATTCTTCTGCAGAATCAAATGCCTCGGGGACTTGCGACGCCTGCTTTCTCTTACCCCGCACTGCGCGCCGAAGAACCACGGCGCTTGTACGGGGCTATTAAGCTGCCGCCCCTGCCAGGGGCTTGTTGTTTCGCACAAGCGCGTAACCGGATGTACATTGGCAGATTACAAGGCATGTGCTCAAAAATATAAAAACGTCGATTTAAGTCTAAAAACATCACTTTTTACAATCTGTCACTGGTAGTGGAGGTTTAGCATGGGTTGCCTGTGCCTATGGTGCACCACAGCCCAACCTGCGCTAAAGCTTCGGTAGGCAGGCGAGAGTTTTCCCCTAAGTAGGGATGCCTTCGGCATGCATACTTTCTTCTTTTAGTCCCGCTCCTGCGGGGTGACGGTCCACTTGTCCCCACGGGGAAAGTATGAGTAGAAAACGTCATGTTTAGAATCTGTCATCGGTAGCGCCTAATTTTGCCCCAAAAACCGGGCAACACCATTTAAGAAGTGACAGAAAAGATCTAGTATTGCTAAAGAAATATTGTTTAGGAGAAAGGTATCCGGCCTTGATGGGTGGAGGAATAGCGTGGGTTGCATCACAGTGCGGGAGAAATCGCTACGAGCGCTCACACAGTGAGCATTCTCGTAGTGTAACCGCGCGGTGCAACCCATGCCCGGAAGCCATCACAGCCGGGAGTTTTTGCATACTTTTGACGGTTCAAAAGTATGGGGAGTAAACGTCATGTTCAGAATCTGTCACTGCTAGTGGAGGTTCGTGCTTTTCGAACCGGAATCGCGCCGCAGGCATCCCCTGGGGAAGACATCTCCATGTTCTTAGATCCATTTTGAACAATGGCTTTTCAAATCTCCTCCCAATAAAATGGAGATTTCGCCCCGAAAAACACCAGTTACGCGTTCAAAAGATGAGCTCCACTCAACCCTCTAAAAAACACGTCGGGGTTCGGTTGAGATGACAGGGTATGATTTTGAGTAGAGGCGGATATCAAGACCTGTGGTGGAACGTGTTGGTTACATAAAATAACGCGCGCTACAAGCTCTGCATCTCAACCATCTCTTTAAACCTGCCGTTGGTGACCAGGGTCAGGTTATCGTAAGAACCTTCTTCTATTACCCTGCCCTCGTCGAGCACATAGATATAATCCGAATTTTTAATGGTGGAGAGCCGGTGAGCGATAATTACCACCGTCATCGATCCTTTCAGGTTGTCTATGCTTTCCTGGATGAAATTTTCGGAATCGGAGTCCAGTGCACTGGTTGCCTCATCAAGTATGAGCAGATTTGGTTTTTTATAGAGCTCCCTGGCGATAAAGAGGCGCTGACGCTGGCCTCCTGAGAGACGAACCCCCCTGTCACCCACGATAGTATTGAATCCTTGCGGCAGCTCCTGAATGAAATCAAGGGCGTACGCTTTTTCAGCCGCTTCCCTCACATTCTGCTGAACGTCTTCATCATTCTCGTAGTCTCCTTTCCAAAGGCTGATATTATTGGCAACCGTGTCATCAAATACCACTGTTTCCTGGGAGACATACCCAAGTTGGGAACGCCAAGACCTGCGCTTGATGTCCGAACCGGCGGTGCCATCTACAAAAATTTCACCGGAAGTGGGGCGCAGCATGAGCGTGATCATATCTATCAGCGTAGACTTTCCCGCACCTGATTCACCGACAAATGCCACTGTCTTATTGACCGGTATTTCCAGGCTGATCTGCCTCAATACATTGCCATCCTCCTGATTATATGCGAAGGAGACATTTTTGAACTCTATCTTTTTTGAAAAGTGAGGAACTTCAACATTCCCTTCCGGCTCCTGAACAGATGTAACCGTGTTGAATTCATCAATGACCATCTCCAGGGAACCGATATTATCCAGGGTAGACTGCCAGGTCGACTGAATGGTAATCACCTGGCCCATTCCCCTGTAAAATAGTAGCAAAGCCACAAAAATAGGTGCAATCGGTGCATCGAATACTGACACTTGAATGATAATAATCATCAGCAAAAAGAGTACGGATACCGGCTCACTTATAGACCTTGTAAAAGCCGCTGCCAAACCTCTTTTTAGTTTATAGCTGGCAAGTTTCTTAATACTTCCAAAGACACCACTTTTCAGATAGTTCATTTGAGCAGTTGAAACCAAATACTTAAAAGCCTGTATTGACTGAACCAGGAACTTGTTCAGGTTACTCTCTTCTGATGCTGCTTTTCTTGACAGGTCTCTTACAAATTCGTTCAGCCATTTAAACAGAAAGAGTATAATGACTCCAATACCCACAGCCATGAGTGCAAACTGCCATGCCAGCAAAAATGCCACGGCAAAATAGGCGGTTGCCATGATGATTTTTGAAAGGAAATTCTTGAATGTACCAAAAGACCTAATAAATTTCGAGATCTGAGAATTGATGATATTGATGAAGTGGCCGGTATTATTTTCACTGTAATAACTGTAGTCCATAGTGGTATAGGCTTCAAACATTCTTCCCTTTATCTCTATCATAAGCCTTGATTTCAGGTAGCTCAGATACCCCCCTTCAGAAAACTTCAGCGCGCCTTTTGCTACAAATACAGCACCGATAAACAGCAATATACCCACCATCGAATCCCCGATTCCAATGACCTCCAGGAATGAAAGCAGGATTTCGGTCGGCCGGCTCATCTGCCCGCCGCTACTTCCTACATCCGCCGCTTCAATCAACGGCAGAAGCAGCGTGATTCCGAAACCTTCGGCAAATGCCACGGCTATCGTCAAAAGGAACACGATGTATACTCTCCTTCCGATGAATTTTTTGTAGACTGAAAAGTAGTAGGATATTGCAGAGAAAACAGACAAGTGCTAACCTCTTTATAAATTGATCATTTTATTTTTACCGGATTACTTTACAGCCCAAAAACAGGATTCTCTAAAAAGAGTTATAATTCAGATTGCTGCATGGCCTGAGTCGTGACTGCAAAATAACTAATCCTCAAAATACATATTTATCTATTTCTTATTTATTTATTTCTTTCTAATACGCTTCATACTGAGTGTATTCTTATTAGTTATCTTATAATTCTGTATCGTTAAGCCCTGGACCTGGTTAAATTGCAGACTATCCACAAAGCACCTACCCGGTCAAAACACTGTTTATCATCAATTACCGGACGCGGTTTCGACTGTCATTCCGTTTTCATGGGCCTCGAAATATAATTTCAGCCTTCCTGACCTATGTCATAATCAGAACACATGCAAACCTGAGTTCAGTTTTTTGTCATCTTCTAAATACACCAAAAACACCCATCCCTTTCCCTAAAAGTATGCCTTCGAGAGGTTTTGAGATATTTACACAACCCTGGCGAAAATACTATAGCCACTCATAATCCCTTAACGGTGCTTCGGGACAGGCTCATGTGATAGAGGGTGAGAAAAAATTCCTAATCCGGTTAATGATTCAGTTCTTTTTTACTACGAAACCACAAGGACCTAGAGCTGCACGAAGTTTAATTTATCAATGAAATACCCTTCGTGATTTTCGGGCTTTCGAGACTTCTCCCAAAGTAGGAATCCCCTAACAGAGAGTGGCCGATATCACGAATTTTTTATTGATATCGATACGTTTTTAAGAAAAGGTGATGTAATGGAAGTAAATAATTTTAGCAGGATTCTCTGATTACTGATCATATCGCGAGCAAAGCACGAACAGTCGGAAATATTCTGATTGAAATAGTTTTTCGGGTCTGAATAATAAGCTTGCCTTTTATTCCCGTACTTTTTGGGGATCTATTACATTCATAAGTATCAGACCGTTCACGAAAAACTGAATTGTCATTTTTATAAAATCGACGTAGAAAACAACTGCCCTGTCATATGCATTTTTGGCGTAGGATTTCGATCTGAAAAACCTACTCAGGCTTCCCTTCAATGAGCTCAACAAGAATCTTACCTGACTACATTTGAATTTCCTTCTGATAATGATAGAATTCCAGCAAATATGTCTATAGTGCTTTTTTAAAACTGCCCGCAGATTTTTTCGTGCAGGATGCCTCACTACCACATCTGCCCCATACTTCATTGAATAACCCAGTTTCACGCATCGCTGGGAAAATTCCCAGTCTCCACCGGATTTCAGGGAGGTATCGAATCCGTTCACAGACTCGAAAACGTCTCTCTTTACAAAGTGATTTGCCGTGCAGCTTTTTCCCTCCGGCACCCAGGTTTTCTGCTTAAAAGCGTGGTACTTATCATAGATATATGCATGCTTTCGGCCATCCTCAGGACGGAAAACTTTAATTTCACCGCCAATGCTGTCGCATTCATTTGATTCAAATAAATCGGATGCATTTTTCAGCCAGTTCTCATCCGGTATGCAGTCTGAGTCAGTAAATGCAAGATAATTTCCAGCTGCATCCTTTGCCCCGTGGTTTCTGGCTGTATAGGACCCGGGTTCCGGTTCATATTCAATTCTCATATTTGCAGGGTAGCTAAAATCGTCAGGCAGTTGTTTATCAGAACCGTTATCCACTACAATGATCTCGAAGGAATCTTTGTTGTAACTCTGTTTGGCTAAAGCATCAATACAAAACTGAAGCTGATCCCAGTTATTGTAAACCGGTACAATTACACTGAATTTCAATTTATTGTCCATAGCTATTTGTGGTTTTCTCACCCAGGTTTTTTCTTTCAATCATTCTTTAATCGACTTTGAGTACACGTCTCTTTACAAGTCTATTTAAGATTTTTCGCCTAATTAGTCAAGAGTAAAATCAGCTTTACTTACACTATTTCTGTTACATATAATAAATCATTAGTTGCATATTTTACGTACGCATATTTTTGTTGGGAACGGAAATCTGATTTCATATCAGCCGATGACAACTTGCACAGCTACCTGTAAATGCGAATAGAATGACGAATGCGCGCTCCCGACTAAAGGAATAATTTATAATTCGAATAGCCAAGGAGAATTTCACCCCAAGGCTACTCGACTATAAGGTTCTACCGAAAACTTTGCGGGGAGGAGCAAAATTCCTGAACGATTGTTTCAGCCCATGTTAAATAGCTTCATGAGTTCATTGATTAGCGAGTGGGCGGGGCGAATGTCGCTATAAATTTTTAATATCGACTTAATCGTCACGCTACCCTACCCCACAGCCGAATTGTGATTATTCTGCGGTCCCTGTAAAAGCAACACGTCTCGCATTACCATACAACTTTAATCACCGATTTAACGGGCTGAATGGCTTATTATATGAATTGGGTCTGTATAGGGAACTATACCAATACGATTATGATACTCACCCACCATGTTCCCTTTAAAACAAATGGGTCTATGTTGATCGGTGTGGGTAATTCATTTTTATGATCTAATCACAATAGAGTAGAGCTAAAAAAATAATTGAAAAATGCACCATATTAGTCCAGGACACCTTCGGCCTTGAAAGAATTGGCGGTCAAGGGAACCGTAAGATCTGCGGGGACCTTTTATCATATCGCTTCGCGTTCAAAAGATGAGCGGCGGGGAACCGGTTAACAAGCAATACGCGTTGCGGACCATTGATAAAAGGTAGCAGAGCTTATGTGACCGCGCCTCCCGACAGCTGTCGGGAGGTTCGTTTTGCATCAAGGCAAAATGAACAGAACTCTTTGTCGATCTGGGTGCGTTAGTTAAAACTCTGATATAATTCATAGGATACATTACATCACCAAACGTATCATCTCAGACATTGGATTTAATCAATGATCAATTTCAAGCAATCAAATCATAAGCTTTTCGTGTTTTCCTGATACTTTTGAACGGTCAAAAGTATCCATGCCCAAGGCATCCCTTCGGGGAAACCCACCGGCTAAAGATTTGCTCCGGTGGGCACATTTGAACACTTTGCGATGTAAAAACGAAGGTCCGCATCGCTTTGTCCTTGTAAATTATATTCGGCCGCTCATTTTTTGAACGCGTAGCGATATGTTTTTACACCCATCGCATGCGTGTTAAAATGTGCAGACACCACCTGCTCAAATCGGAGGCCGGTTAGGTGAAAAGCCCCAACACATTTTTAATTGATTTATTAAACAACCCACACAAATCAATATAGAGCCAAACAAATTCTAAAAGGCCGAAATTTAATTAAGTTCCGTCAAACATCTTCAAAAACCTGATGTATTCTCTCTTCCATTTTTTTGGATGAAAACGATTCAACGATGGTCTTTCTGGCAGCTTTACCCAGCGCCAATCTTAACTCTTCACTCTCAATTGCTCTCTTCAAATTTATTCGCAGGTCTTCATTGTCTTTTTCCTCTGCAAGCAATCCATTTTTACCATGATCGATCACGTGGGGAATGCCGGCGTGGCGTGTCGACACTACGGCTTTTTCCATACTCATCGCTTCAAGAATTGTTACGGGAGTACCCTCCATATCGCCGCTCTCAGCAACCCGGCTGTTTAAAACAAAAATATCTGATTTACTTATCAGTTCCTTAACTTTTTCATGAGAAACCGCTCCATACATATGAATCCTGTCTTCGAGGGAATACTCCTTCACAAGTTCCCGGCACTGTGCAAACTGCTTGCCGTCACCGGCTATGTGAAGCTCAATATCAGGGTATTCCAGTGACAGCTTTTTAAATACCCTGATCAGGTCCGGCACACCTTTCTTTGCCGCTATTCTTCCTGCATGAAGTATGCTGACCTTACCTGATTCCGGCCCGGTCCCGTCAGAGCTAAATTTGTTTGAATCCACGGAACAGGGGATGACATGCACTTTATTCAGCCACTCATCCAGATTCAGGGTATCGATCATGTGCCTGCTAACCACAATAATCTTCGAGGCATAGTCAAAAAGAGCCGGCAATTTCTCTCTGTACTCTTTATCTCTGAGCAAAGTGGATGCATCATAACCATGAAAAGTAACCACCAGGGGGATATTGTGTTTTTTTGCAATTCCCAGAATCTCTAAAGCCCTGGGCCCGAAATGAGCATGAATGGCTTTAATGTTCTTCTTTTTAAGTAGCGACCTCAGTTCAAACAGGGTGCGGGTATTGAAATAGAGGTTCGTATCATAGTATTTCCTCGCCAGTTTGGAAACCACCTTATCCGCGAAAAGGTGTGGCTGATCAATTTTTGTTCTTTCAAAGCTATCTGCATTGAACTTGTGCGGATTCTCAAATTTTTTCGCCATCAGGTGGACATTACAGTGTTTTGCCAGAACCTTCACCTGCTCATACATAAATGTCTGGCTTAAGAGGAAAAGGATATCATTATAGACAATTACAGTCTCTTCTGGCAGGCCCATTGTACAATTGTTTTAATTTGAGAAATCCATGTTAACCCCGTTTTCTCACCAATGCCGAATCCACGCGGAACTCAGCAGGAAGACGGCAATATGTCGGCAGAAAGCCCGATGGGCGACAAACTTCAGATCAAGCCATTTTATCTGTCCGGTAAACAAAGCTGAAATTATTAATTTAATAATATGGGGATATCCTCGCCAAGAGTGCTCTGGAACACTCTGTTATTCAACTGAACCCTTACCTGCCGATTATACCCTCCGAACGAAAAACCATTTTCACGGTTTTCAATAAGCTCAATGTGAGATAGCAGGATTAAATACTCTGATGAATATTTTTGGTTTTCACATCACCCGTACTAATCCTGTTTCATTATAAAAAAATAGATTGATCCTTTACAGTTAAACATATCCAATTTTTAACCGTTTATTTAAAATTTTAGCCGGTTTTCATACTGCTTTGATTGCGGAAAAAACATACATTTTAAAATAAGAACCAATCAGACGTTTCGATGAATCAAATTTATTCGGGCTCTATGTTGATCGGTGTGGGTATGGGGTGGAATTTTATTACGAGTTATAGTTGAAGGCTATTTTCTTGTCAATAATTTTGTAAGGTTTAAATGAGATAGATACTCCTGATATCAGCTTTTGAACCAGACCCTGAAAGGGTCAAATATTTCAGCCTGGGGCATCGCCCCAGGTTGGAGATTCGGGTCAATCATTCCCCGAGGCAACAGATGTCATCAACGCTACATACCTTCTCGAGGGGTGGTGATCGTAAATCGATTAGTGGCAGTAGGGCGTTGATACGGCCTGAATAACAACCATCGGAATGGGATATATGCTGTAATTAGATGAAGGGCCGATGGTTTTTCAAGACGTGCCCGTTTACCTGGGGCGGTGCCCCCAGGCTGTGTTCTATGCCCCTTTTGGCCAAGCCATCCTTCGGGGCAGGGTCGTATTGTTGACTTCAAAATACCAGTGTAGATTGGGATTGTATTTTACAAGAATAAAAGGATATTTATTTTCATTCACACCGATCAACATAGAGCCTTTATTCGATTAGATAGATCCAATATTCTTAATATTAACAACTTAGTTTATTAGATTTGTCCAACCGCTTAAAAAGTGCTTAGTGATGCTGCCTGTCTGCACACTGTTTCTGCGGGCTCACTGCCTGGTTAGTGACAATAGAGAGTTCCATTTTAGTGAAATTATTTCACAGAGCATTGCATCCACCCCATCTTCTGTTCTGAGATGAAGCAGATGTATTTATTTTTAACCTGAAGAAAACGGATTTTGTTATGGTACGTAAGGAAGGTTTGGTCAGCGTTATTATACCGTGCTACAACCACGGAGAGTTTCTTGAAGAGGCCATTGACAGTATTTTATCTCAAACGTACCGGGACTTTGAAATAATTGTAGTAGATGACGGATCGGATAATGCAACAACGCTGGCCCTTTTGAAGAATCTTCAGAAACCTAAAACCACCGTCTACAGAAAAAAAAATGGCGGAGCATCTTCAGCAAGAAATTACGGAATAGAAAAAAGCTCCGGCAACTACATTCTGACCCTCGATTCAGACGACAGGTTTGCGCCCTCCTTTCTGGAAAAAGCGGTCGCTATCCTGAATCAAAATCCAAAGGCAGGAATGGTTACCTCCTGGGTCAAGCGGTTCAGTGAAACAGAGACTTCATACGCCCGGCTGGAAGGGGGAGGAATCGAAGATTTTATCATCCGAAACCATGCAAGTGCATCCCTTCTTTTCAGGCACAGTTGCTGGCTGGATGCAGGAGGCTACGATGAAGAGATACCCGGTTATGAAGATTGGGACTTTTTTATCGGTGTTACCAAGTGCGGGTGGAGAGTAGAATCGATACCTGAATATCTGTTTTACTACCGGTTATTGGAGGGGTCCAACTATGATCAGCATTTAAAAATCAGTCCGGACATCATAAAATACATGGCAAAAAAACATAAGAAAGTGTTTCAGGAGTACGTAGTGGAAGTGCTTTACAATAAAGAGCTTGTACTGAACGAATTCAGAAATTCGCTCAACACATACAAATCTTCCGCTTCCCTGAAAATCGGAAACCTTATTCTGATGCCCTACAGAACCCTGAGAAATTTCAGGAAAAATTAGCGCTACTAAAATTGCCCTTATTTTTTTGACGCTTATCTCAAGTTCCGCAATATGGCGATGGTTTGGCTACAGAATACGTTTCATTTAAACGTGACGGAAACAGTCTATTTCAAAACTTTTTATATACAGCCATTGGTTTCGCCGGTCATTCTTCGGTCACTATTTTATAAGACATCAGATCGTATATAAAATGAGTGGCGTGCACCTTTTCATGGGGATAAACCAGCCCCGTTTCGGGACGGCATATCTGTAGCTTCCCGGGAATGCGCAGCATTTCCGGGGGTGTAATGACGCCTCATTAAAAAGAAGCGCCATAGGTGCGGCATAAATTGAACTCTGTATTCAATATCAAACTTAAAATCAAAACAGATAGTCCCGCTCAAATTCAATATCTCTCAAGAGATCAAAGATTAACCCAGGCTCCGCAATATGGCGATGGTTTGGCTACAGAATACGTTTCATTCAAACGTGACAGAAAGAGTCCATGTCATAACTTTTCATATACAGCCATTGGATTCGCTGGTCATTCTTCGGTCACTATTTTATAAACCATCAGATCGTATATAAAATGAGTGGCGTGCACCTTTTCATGGGGATAAACCAGCCCCGTTTCGGGGCGGCATGTCCGTAGCCCCCCGGGAATGCGCAGCATTTCCGGGGGGTATAAGGATGCCTTAAAAAAAGAAGCGCCGTAGGTGCGGCATCTTCCGAACTCTGAAATCCATCACAGGCATTTCGCATCTGCCGCGCTCAAATATGTCATGCTCGCTTTTTACCCCCCCTGGCCAACACTCGCAGTAAAAGGGTTAAGGATAGCGAAGTACGAAAAATTTCTTACTGCATATTTCAGTAACCCAATCTCTGATCAACATTATAAACCCGTTATTAACTGAGGCGGCTTCTGATAGCTCCAAAAATAACGCGCGGATTCTTTACGCTTCTACTGATGAACCTGCGAAGGCGAAGTAACCGGGTGGGCTCATTAAATGGAATGTCAGAAAGCAGCTCCGGCCAGCCATAGGCAACCATATCACGTTGAAGTACGCCTGCTGCACGGTATTCAACCGGGAGGCGAAGCATCGTTTCATAACAGAATGCCTCTGCCATAGGGCTTGTACTCTGACGACTCAGCCCACCGGGATTGATCATCCCGCCGGATAAATATGACATTGGCGCCTGCCAGCACCCCATTCTCTGTTCTATGTAAGCCAGATCAAGCACATCAGCATTTTTTTCACGGAATTCACTCGGAATCTCATTTAACCATTTGGTAGTCGCAGCTTTAACCTCAGCATTATCCAGAGGTGCTTTAACTTTTTCCATCAGAAATTCTGGAGTCAGGGGTTCACTGGGAACACCTTTTTTCCAGAAAGGTCCCCGTCCTGTTTCACCGCCCATTCCCGCCAGGTTAAAACGTGCATTTGAATCGAAAGGCTTTCTTTGGTGAACACCGGGAGAGGAAAACAAACCGGGAGATGAAGCTGCCTCTCCTATTCGAACAAATCCACGCCTCATGTAATCTTCATTGCCGCTATTTTTGTTTGTATTCCGTTTCACTTCATGTGGCAGTCCGGTAATTCGAGCCAGCCGTCGCGCAACATACAGATCCGTTTGCGACTCAAGATCAGATCCGACGGATGTAGAAAGTATAACATCGGCACCGTCTGCCACAAAAGGCCTGAGCATGGAAAGTACCGCCCGGGAATCACGGCCGGCTGAAGCAAAAACTTTGAACGAATTGTATTCAGAAGAGAGGGCATCAAGAAAACGCCGCTCATGGTCTACCATAGCAGCCGCCCCTTCTTTACCAACATGTTTTGGCTTCAGTGCTCCGGAAGGCCAGTGTCTTTCAGACAAAAATGTATCAAGATCCAGGTAGTGATTGGGAAGAAGCCGGTATAGACTTTGAAAGGCAGTTAAACCAAATGAGAAATAAGATTTCCTGTTGAGGCAATCGTAAGCCAAACTGAGCTCTTCGTTTCGCTGAATACCGGGCACAAGATTATGGGATGTCGCAACAACACGTTTCTGCGGATGGTAGACAATAGAATGTGAAGCTCCAAGATACACCCTGCTGATAGATGCACCACCCGGCCCGCCGATGATAATGGCCACCCATGGGCCCATAATCCCGGTACCGTCACTATACCCGGCAGAGTCACGGCCATAAAAGGCCCGCTCAAATTCCGCGACATCAGAATTTTTGCTTACCGGCAGAGTCAACTTCTTCTTTGGAACAATGCCGCCATCTGCGGAAAGGTAAGCCAGTGGTTCCAGCAGCCACCCAAGAGAGTCCCCCTCTGCAGACAGTAATTCACAGACATAGGCATCCGGATGAGCAGATAGCTGCCAGCCGTGCAGGGAATATTTTCTCCACCCGTGAACACCATCATCTCCTTCAGGAGTGAGAACCCATTGCCTGTAAAGCTCGTCAGGACTGAGAGGTGCAAGTTCATCAAGAGCCGGGTGATCATTATTCATATACCTATCTTTTTTTATCTGAAGATGATCTTACCATCGTTGCCAACGTCCGCATAAATTGAGATAACGGATAACAGAGAACGAGCACTCCGGCCCAATGTTCCGGCAATAATTTCAATAATTATATTTAATTAGCTATTATTTGAACTGTTTTAATCCTGCGGGCCCTATTTTTAAATAATATTTGAAAAAAATTCCCTCACAGATAAAAAATCTTTATTAGCATCAAGGTTTAAAGTTCTTCAAATTTAAATAATTGTGTCAGACATTCAACCGGTGAACATGGCAAACGTTTCTCATAAAAATCAAGGCCATCACCCCAGGACTCTTTATCTGCACATTGGCATTCCCAAAACTGCTTCTACCTGGCTGCAAACCAACGTTTTTTCGAAACTGGACCATTTACAATTCCTGGACTGCTCGAAAAACACGATGTTTCAGGATATCCCAGACCTTTCTGCAAAGCAGCGCAGCCTGGGAAATATTTTTAGCAGTTCGATTCATATTTGGGAAAAGTTTGGTGACACAATCTTTGAAGGTCTGATAGGAGACCGGCAGGCCTGGCTCAAAAACGATCAGGATCTGCTCATTTCTGATGAGAGAATCGGGAGGCAGGGAAGCCGTCCGGCTCTGCTTGCTGCTCACTTACGCTATATAAAACGAAAAGCCTTTAATTGGAGCTTTGTAGCGTCTCAAAATTATTTGTGTATTCCGCCGGCAAGACCACTGGCTCCTCATAACCGGCGTGTACCCGCCCGGCCAACTGCCGGGTCGCCCGCCCCAGCTGCTCGAACTGTTTGTAGCCCGCACAGTTAAGCCACCGTATTTTCATCAATCGGCCCCTTCAAGCCCAACAGCTTTTGGACGGTGCTATCCCGACTGAGCTGTTCGAAATGGGCCAGTTGCCGGTGACCACATAAATAGCCGTAAATGATTACCCCAAAGATTTGCCAATCTTTATACTGACAGTTCGCCCCAAAGCCAAGGTCCAGATGCTCAGCCAGGGCCTGCCCGAAGTTCAGGGTTTCCAGCAGAAAATCTGAAAACGGAACCAGCCCCCCATAATTGATTAGGCGGTCATCGGTAAATTAAGGGGTAATTGGGGTGGTTTTTTTCGTGGATTTTTGACAAGTTTCTTTCATTTTAAGGGGTCTACTAACAGTTATTTATTATCTTTCTAACTCATTGTTATATATATATTTTGGGTTATAATCTTATTCACCTCCCTTATATGGAATATTTAGGTAGTAATTATTATAGCGATATAGAGTTTTCAACTTATGAAATTAACAAAATTTATAAAATCTACAGGTAAACGTGCACTTCATAAAATGGGTTGGGAATTGCAAAGGATTACTGAAAAAGATACTGGTAAGTTCAAGGAACCCCCACCAATAATTGATGACCCTTTAAAAGCATTGCTTCTGCGACAGACAGGGACGCGAGTTGCATTCAATTGCCCTATTGAATTCTGCAGGAATGAGCTTGGTTTTGGATATGGATCCAATGAATGGCACCCCTTTGTAGCTACTTTAAAACAATATGAACAAAACAACAACCTCCAATACAATGACTCAATCCTGAAGCACTACTATGAATCGTGGCAACCCACGAACGCAGCTGAAGCATTTGCTGGTTTTGAACAGGCACCGAAAAAATTCCTTCAACTACCTCCATATTGCGCCCTTCTTGTTCCATGGAAATCGAAAACTCCAGAATCTCTTTCAGCGAATATGGCGCGTTGGAGGAAAAGTGATTATCGTGAACATGGCCGCTCCGATCTCCAATGGGAAAAAGATGGGCTAAATCTATTTGGCCCTGTATCTGATGAATTGGGAAAATTCGAGTTCACTCGGCTTAAAAAAATCTACGATCGACTCAAGACAGAGGGTTACGACCGCCATCACGGAGACATAGGTGTGATGATAGTGCGCAAGGGGAAATATTATCGTTTTTTAAATGCGAATGGAGGAATTCATCGTTGTGCAGCAATGGCTGCCCTCGGATTTAGAAAATTTCCGGCCCAATTTAAAGCTTCATATTTTATAGCTGATACAAAAGATGCTACTCGTTGGCCACATGTGCTCTCAGGCTTATGGTCTGAAAAATCGGCACTCGCATATGTTGAATACTTATTTAGCTTTGACAGTAGATCTTGGGTCCGAGACATGGATTTTCCAAATTTAAATTTAAGATCCCCAAAAAACGGTTCTGTTTGACTACCAGGTGACCCGAAGGACGCCCTACTCCAAAGTAAACACTCAATTGATTTATCGGATACATACAGACCGATGGATTCAGAGTGTCTACAATATGATTTGCCGGTGTAGACATAGCGAACTTTGCGTGCTGGCCATAGGGGTTCCAGGAGTTTGAGAAATGCCATACTTGATTCCTGTTCGGCGGTATACGACCTTGCCTTGGAACTTCCTTCAGAACCCCAATTACTCGACGTCCATGAGCCCTCACCCAACAAACAATTCCCGTTTCCTAGTCTTCCATTAGCTATTCTTTTTAAAAAGATTTTTGGGCAAATTTGATAGAACATATTAGAATATAATTATTTGACTTTGTACTACCTTCGCGATTAACATAGCATGAAAAATTAAAAGAAATACTCAAGATATGGAGTGGTACAGGGATACAATCTCTAAAAATATTTTAATTTAACTCAAGTATTTATTTGATCTCGCATGAAAAGATTGGTTGCAATTAAAACCGGACAATTATACTTACTGCGCTTTTGCTGCAATCGAAAATAAATACTGCTATCAAACTTCAGGAATTTGATGGTACCATTCGCTACCTATATTACTAGATTTCTTAAAAACAAATTAAATTATTGCCTACAAATATGAAAAGTGTAGAAATTTTAGGACCAGTATTAAAGAATAAAGGAGATGAGTTGACGCTTCGCGCAGTTGCAGAGCGAATCGAGCCTCATTATGCACTCAGTATTTCGACTGATCTTAAAATCAGAGGCCAGAATAATCTACCCGAATTATCGCAGCTGACATCAATGCCAAGTAAGAATGAAATAGGAGAAATATTTCGGAGACGATCCTTCAGTAAATTTCTTTCGGTGGCCAAACGAGGAATAATTCTTCCACTCTTGCCTCAAATGACATTACGAAAACTTGGGTATATTAAGGCCAGACATCGAGTGGCTCTCTTGGATTGTTCTGGATATGCATATGGTGATAAGTGGCCTCCAAAGCGGATGATAGAACGTGCTGAATACTACAAGAAACTCCGTGAAAAAGGTATAAAATTGATATTAATGCCACAGGCACTTGGTCCATTCGAAGACCCTGAGATTCGGAAACATGCAAAAATTCTTTTAGAACTATTTGATTTTATATTTCCCCGGGAAGCTATCTCTGCAAACTACATATTAGAATTAGGTATTGATTCCGCTAAATTTGAAATATGCCCTGACGTAACCCATTTACTTGAGGGCCCTCAACCTTCAAATTCAGACATATGGTCAAAAAGGGTTGCAATAGTTCCCAATGCCCGAATGCAGGATAAAACGGATGCTAAAATAGCCAATCAGTATATCGATTTTCTTGTAAAATGTATACAGACAGTTAGGGCGAACGATCTTGAACCGGTCATAATTCTTCATGAGGTTAATGATGATAACTTGGTAAAAAAACTAATTAACCAACTTGATAATGATATCAAGGTATTTAATGAGGATGGAATCATAAGCAAAGGTTATTTGGGCTCTTGTTACGCCAATATCGGTTTTCGGTACCATTCTCTCGTAAGTTCTCTGAGCCAGGCTACACCCTCACTGGCAAGCTCCTGGGCTCACAAATATGAAGAGCTTTTTGATGCATATGATTGTTTAGAATATCTCATATCACCAAATTTGAGTAATAAAAAAATTACGGATAAGGTCAATGAATTTCTTGCTCCCGAGAAAAACAAACAGTTGCGTGATAAGCTGCAAATTCATGCAACAAAGCAGAAAAAAGAAGTGGAAAACATGTGGCAGAGGGTTGAATCCATTATTTCTACCTAAGACAACCAAAGGGGATTGGAAATAGCACTCTTCGGTCCAAACTTGTTAAAAAAGCTTTTGAGCATACAAAGAATTTTATTTTTTAATGCTTCAACCGACAAATTTTAGATTAAATTGACAATAAAATTCGATGAACATTATTACAAGAAAAATTAAAACATTGATGCGTATTATACGTGATAAGGCTCAAGGTTTTAAAATGCAATTGGCAATTAAAAAGCACCGTAAATCAAGTTTCCCGAAATTAGAAATACTCTACCCTCCAAGTGAGGAGGATTTACGATCATCCTGGATTTATCAATCAGAAAACTGGACAAAAGTTCAGAGTAGATGGACAGACAGGCAACTTTTAAATGATGGTAGAAGTATTACCAAAATTGATAATTATGAAGTCCCGGGTGATGATATTAAAATGGATGAGTCAGGGAACTTGAATGTTAATGTTTTAGCTACCGGAGATGATAAGTGGGTGTATTACTATTTAAAACCGGAAGAACATATTTGGCGTAATTTTGAATGGAAATTTTATGTGAAGCGAATGTCAAGTTTCCGGGAACTGCAATTCGGATTTCGATATCGCGATTTTTATAACCGATACAGATTCAGACAAGAAAATGACAGAATTTATTTCGATAAAGTTCTAAACGGTCAGTTTCAGAACAATATTCGCAGCAAGAAATTTATAATGGAATTAAACAGGGAGTATGAATACAAAATTGTATGTTTTAATTATTATTTTGCACTTTTTATAGATGGACGTGTATATCTTGAAGTTTTTGATTTTGAAAAAAGTTTTAAAGAGGGATCTATAGCAATTATTCTGTGGGAAAATAATGGAAAAATCCCAATACAGGCAACAATCAAAGAGCAACAAGTACACGAATTATCTAGCTGAGTATCTCATGGCTTGAAAAATTGAAATCGGAAATTAAGACGTACACAAAATTAAAAGTTACTGGATTGAATTACGATGACATTTACCGATTAACTGAATTTGTATACTAGTGTTACGTCATGTATAAAATGTCGGATAAATAGTTAGTTTTATTTTTTTGGCAATGGGTATACGCTTTTTGCAGATCCCTCCACTCAGCCTGAAAAACACAGGCTTCTCTCGGGATGACAGAGGGCATAATTGGGTGAAGGGGCGGCGTGTATTATGCCTTGTTTCAAATATGTGCCCTGTCCTCACGCCGCCCCGCGCTCCTACATCAGTAATTTCATTCTGAGAAAGCTGTGCTTTTCAGTTTTCGAAGAATCTGAAAAAGTATTTACTACTATAAACATACTATTCTTAATAATCAGACCGACAATTGACTATTGACACTACAGTAGAATAATGGATTCCCTGATGGACAATTTTTGGAGTCTATATAACAAGAAATTAATGTGGAATACACACATCTTTGCAGTACTATCAAGTTCATCAGACCAAATTGCTGACTATTTAACATAATTACACTTTTTTGAAATTATTATGTTACGTTGGTTTTAACAACAAACCAATATTCGTATAAAGCCGTATAAGGACTGGAAGACAAAACCATTTTTGTAAAAGTGTTGCAACATAATGGGAGTATCCCTTTTGCAGGTGAAGCCGTAATACTTGCTGTAACTTAGAATGCTTCATGATAGAAGAGATATTAAATTCTGAATTTGAGATTAAATGTTAAATGAACAGATTGTTTTCCAATTTGTTTTTCTCCAAATTGGTTGTGATTATGCCATTGTTGAATTGGCACCGGCTACTTTTTTCAAGAATTCATGAAACATCGTTGCCTAAAATCGAGAAATCGAAAGCGAACACTTTACCTGCACATTGGCATTCCCAAAACTGCTTCTACCTGGCTGCAATCCAACGTTTTTTCAAAGCTGCACCATCTTCATTACCTGGACTGCTCAAAAAATACGATGTTCCGGGATATCGAAGACCTTTCTGCAAAGCAACGCAGCCTGGGAAATATTTTTAGCAGATCGATTCGTATTTGGGAAAAGTTTGGTGACACAATCTTTGAAGATCTGATAGGAGACCAGCAGGCCTGGCTCAAAAACGATCAGGATCTGCTCATTTCTGATGAGAGAATCGGGAGGCAGGGAAGCCGCTCCACGCTGCTTGCTGACCATTTCAGAGAGATGAAACAGAAAGCTGGCGACTGGGGATTCGAACGGATCCATCTCATCTGTATGATACGGCGTCAGGACCACTGGCTTGCCTCACATTATGCCCAAATGTCTGACCGGAATCCCCAAGCCGGCCAGGAAGATTTTAAAAAACTTATCCGCAATATCACATCCCCTTACAGATTTCGCTACGGATTTGGCATGCTGCTCGAATACAACGAATTGTATGATCAGCTATCTGATGCATACGGTGACAGTAATCTCCTGATGCTGCCTTATGAAGAGTTAAAACAAACGCCTGCCGCCTTTTTGGAATCACTGCTGGGAAGACTTGGAACACCTTCCGAAACGATTGAACATATTCTTGATGAAACATCAGGCACTAAAAAAAATGTGAGGTCAGAGCAGGATGTATGGCAGCTGCGTAACAAAAGGAAACGTGTTGCAGGAATACCCCTGCCGAAATGGATTTTTACCGGAGGCGAGAAAACCATAAAACTTATGCCTGAATACACGCAACAGGTTTTTGAATGTTATTCCGCAGGTAACAGGGAACTCGCCTTAAAAACAGGTCTTAACCTTGAAGAACACGGGTATTTTGGTCCTGGGTCATCTTCGAAAAACCCTTAAAAAAGGATGAATCGTAACAATGAATAAAAAAAATAAACCGGTGCAGAAATATAATTCCCAACGTTCATCCTGGCTTGACACTAAATGGAAAAAAAGAAAGCAAATCACGCTTTCAAGGCGTCATATTCCCGGTAAAGTTACCCGTTTCCCTTTACTGATTGATCTTTCCAACGAGACCGACCTGGCGCAGCATGCTTCACCCGATGGACGGGACATCGTGTTTACCTCTGCTGACGGAACCACGCGGCTGCCATCTTATCAAGTTGTCCACCAGCGACTATTACGCGACCAGGCAGTCTGGACGATCTGGAGCGGCCCGCGGGCTGTGCGTTATACCGGAAATCAGGATAAAACCTATGTCGCTTATTACACTACAAACCGGGGGTGGTGGATTAGTTCCTACGACCATAACAATGACAGCTGGCAGCACTATAAGCTGCGATCTCATGAGCAAAGTGCAGAAGGACGCTGGTGGGACGACCACAATAATCCGGCTATAACCATTCGTAATGACGGACGAATTCTGGTCGTGTATGGCGAACACAGTACGGATCAAAGCTGGAGCCGTATTTCTGAACATCCGGAGAATATCACCTCCTGGAACAATGAAATTCCTTTCACCCAGGAGCAAAGGATTGCAAATCGAATTAATTTCAAGCCCTGGTTTTTTGCGAAACGGGTTTGGGCCAAACTAACAAATACAACCCGGCCCACGGTGTACGACCCGGCTTATTCGTACGTAAATTTATATTCTTTGCCCGACGGTACGATATGGCGCCAATATCGGCCGCTTACCACGTGGTCCGGCATAAGCCGGCAACCTACATTTGTTTTATCCAGGGACGGCGGTAATACCTGGAGTAAGCCGGTACGGTTTATCAAAGAAACCAACCGGTCTCCATACCTGGTAACTGCACAACAAGGAAACAACATCCACTTCTTTTTTTCAGATGCGCATCCGGACGAATGGAGCAAAACCTCTATTTATCATGCCTATTATGATCATTCTAAAGGCACATATCACAAAAGTGACGGGGAATTAATTGGAGATGCCTCCTGCCTGCCATTTACACCTGCCCAGGCAACCAAAATCTATGATGGGACGACTGCTGCCGGAGAGGCATGGGTGTATGATATAACTATTGATGAAGAAGGTAGAATCGCCGGGCTTTTTAATGTTTACTCCGGTGAAAAAGAGAATAAAAAATCACACCAGATTCATGAGTACTGGTATGCTTTCTGGGATGGCAAGGAATGGAAAACAAGTAAGATTGATTCCGAGTCCAATATTTTTTCAACCGGACAGAGAAGATATTCCGGTGGATTCGTTGTAGATACAGTAGATCTGTCTCAAGTCTATCTTTCACTTGTCAATCCGGATGGCACTGAAGATGGGTTTACACGTCATATCTGGCGCTATAAAACGGACGATAACGGCTCTACATGGAACAGGACCCGCATCAGCCGGCAAGGCCAGGGCAAGGCTCACTCCAGACCGGTTGTTCCTGTTAACCGGCACCCGGATCTGCCAGTTCTTTGGCAGTATGGGCATTACGTTAATTACCTGGAGTACCATACGGCTCTTGCTGCAGGAGACCATGGCACCCTGAATGATACCCAATACTATGTGCAGATAGCGGAACTAAATCCTGATGAAGATCTTACGCTATATGTGTACTACGGTGATAAATCCACAGAGAATCAAACCATACAAACGAAGTCAAATACCAAGATTCGGTCCTCATCCTGCCTTCTTTCCTATAAAGGCACACTGTCCCAAAACAGTATTGGTCAGCTTTCATTACAAAAGCTGGGAACTGCTCTTACATTCGAAATATCTGCCGTATGGGCATCCGACAGAAAAGGAAAAGGTGAAGCCGCAATTCTTAGCAGTGAACCGAAGGCCGAAACTCAATTCTGGATCGGAAAATCAGCAAACAACACACTGGAAGTTCGTCTTTTGACCTCATCAGGAAAGGAATCGATTGTTTTTGACGATTTAGCTTTTAAAACACGCGATTGGGAAGATGCCGCTGCTGTGCCTGAGCGGTCCGTTATCCAGCTCTCAATTCTTAAAGACGGCACTGTATATGCCCGCTTGAATGCACAGGAGAGCCGTGTTAAAAAAACACTGACCCACTACCCAAACCTCTCACCCGCTGATCTGGGCTGCCTCTATACTGCCCCTGAACCAGAAAATGATAAAATGCCATTTCAGGGCTGGATAGAGGCTGTACATATTTACGAAGGACGGCTGGATAAGAGCTGGCTGAATATTTCAGCCAAAGCTGAACAGATGGGGGCATTACTTGTTGAAGTGGGTAAAGAAGAGGATCTTTCTGACACTCAATAAGTGAATGATACTTTTCAAAACGAACGTACCAGAATTAAGTACATCATCAGTATCGTCATGCCACGCCCCTGCGTGGCATCTCCTGACTGCGCAATGGCCAGAAGGTCGCCAACGGCAGGATATACAGTTCAGGCTAGAATGGGAGATGCCGCATCAAGGTGCGGCATGACTTTTTGTTCAGTGCTTTTTACCCTGATCAATTTTTTTTACTCTGATCATTATAGAATTCAGTCAAGAAGATCTTTCTATAACTCAATAATTGCACTTGTGTGTTAACAATGCTAATCACTACTGCTCTTTACCGATTGCTTTTTGACAGGCTTCCAAACCATACCTGATCTCTTCACCAATTGCCGGAGTTGTACTATCTGAGCTGTCTTCATGACTTGAAGCAGTTTCCCTGGAAAACATTTTGTTTTTAATTCGTGACAACCACTCTCGCAAAACGATCAGACCGATTTTATTAAGCAACCCGGCAACCCGGTTAGATCCCGCGCGAACCGCTGACCGGAACCCCTTCTTTATTCCCTTCGCAGAATGAATATAACCGGGTTCTCCGTATATCCGTATCACACGCCTGCACTCTTTCGCGAGGTCCGGATAAAGGTCCTTACAATGCATGTATATCTTATTTAGTTCAACAGTTAACGAGTGACGATAGTCGTCCAGCATTTCCCGTTCTTCAAGCTTTTTTATGACCTTCAGGATTACATAAATCTGAGATTCCCGGCCTGTTCGCTTAAACCGCCCTGCACTTTGGGAAGCCCCAAGCTGTTCCTCAGGCATGCGCCTGTAATATGCGGCACCTTTTTGGGTGATTTGAAGATCAGTCCCATCTGCCAGGGCCCTCATCATGAGATCACCATCCTGATTCACTCTCACCTCCTGGTCCCACCCGCCGGTACGTTCATATGCAGCACGAGACCATAAAACTGAGCATGGAGGGTGGTATATCTCCCCTATCCAGCCATCCAGATAATCCTTCTCACTGCTCAAAGGAGAGCAGGACCTCGGCCTTTTCACCCAAAGACCATTAATTTTTTCCAGGCGAAACCACTGACAGGCAGCTATTCCGTCAGGATTCATTTCCAGTTGTTCAGTTAGTGCCTCCATGGCGTGCGGTCCCAAAACATCATCCGCATCGAAAAACATCAGCGCATCTCCCGATGCATATTCAGCGCCCATGTTCCGCGCCAGAGGAGCACCACCGCCTCCGCTGGATAAAATGGTCACTCCCTTGCCAAAACTTCCTGCGATCTCGGTGCTTCGGTCATCAGACCCGTCATCAACTACAATAATCTCATCTGCCGGCCGGGTCTGTTCCATTATTGAGCCAATGGCCTGCCCGATATATTGCTCCTCGTTATAGCACGGTATGACCACAGATATTTTCATTTGCTGCGTTCCATGCATAATCATTGTAGAATTTTCTGAACGGCAGACTGAACTTTGCGGGGCTCAATTAGTAAGTCCTTCTCCAGCGGGTGCATATCACCCACACTTTTTGCATTGAGAATCCAGTAATGATGATCCATGGCTGCACAGAGAGCATAGAAGTTAGGGTTCGGAAAACTTAAATCCGCAATCTCAACTACATGCGTTCCCGGTGAACAAAATATGACATTTGTGATGGCTGCACCATGCGGAGCAACAACAATTTCAGCCTGTTGCATCGTGGTTATCTGATCACGAAAACTCAGATCTTCCATAAATATTTTTTCAAAACCCAGTTGTTTAAGAAGAGGCCAAATCTCATCCTCGTTTATAAGTAAACGGCGCTTTGCTTTGGCCCTGCTGATATAAAGCCTTCGATGTGGGATTTCCTGCGCAGTGCAAACTGTATCTCGAACTGATCGTAAAAGTTCCGGACGAAACCGGTCTGTTTCAATCACAGTGAGTTTCTTCACTTTAAGGGGACGGGTGTAATCAAACGTGCGATAGTTGTCAGGATCTATATTTAGTATTTCAAAAGAACTCTCAATAACCGGTGTTCTGAGTTCCGGGGGGGGAAATATGACATTTTCAAGCTGATCCCGATCTTTCAGAAGAATCAGCTTCGGCAGGTGAGAGGTAATCCAGTGAGAATGATTGCGAAAAACACGTTCAAGAAACCATGTTGCCTCTTCAGTTTCTTCCAAAGGCTTTTTCGATCGAAGCAGATCCAGATTCCATGGTCTTAACGTAATCTGATCCATTTCCAGAGACCGCTCATCCTGGTTCAAAATAGTAACCCAGAATTGGTTATCGTCCGGGTTTATGCATGGAACCACACAACAGTCGGGCAGCGTTGCCGTGAAAGTTTCTCCACTGGTCCTGGCCGGTACATCCCAAAATGAATATCCCCACCACCCCGGATCATCAGGAAGTTCACTTCGTCTTTCTATATTTCGTGGTAAAGGGTTGTTTATCTTTTTCTTTTCATGAATCGACTCATAATCATATTTCTTTTTACTATGCTCTGTTCGATCCATGTATTCATGGATGGTCTCTTTCTCAACCCATTTGTAGTTAAACCATGAAGGAGACAGAAGGCGGTCTCTTACAGCTTTTCTGGCTATTCTGATAAGAAAGTTCCGGATTTTATCCCAAAGCGTTTTAAGCATAAATTTATCTATACAACAAGACATTAATCAAGCAGCATGAGTAGTAGAATGCCTTCTCTCCGTCAACTTTAAATACAAATCTTGTAATAAGTTATTATGACTCGTTTTTGCGACAAGTAACTTAGGATAAGTCCTGATGAATCACAAATTAGCAGGCAGTCATGAAGTACTGTTTTTCGAAAGGAGAACATTAAACAAATATCGAAGATTATCTCATTTTTTAACAATCAATATAAATCCTACAAGTTTCTTGATTATTCGAACAGGTTACCGTGTTGGTTCCTTCCATTCTGAATCATATCTATTGTTCCAAAGATCAGTTGTTACCATTGGCAAATTTACTTGCACTACTAATATAATATCATATAGTTTCTTATAGCTGAAAAAAGACCTGTTCTGAGCGCAGAGGTTCTGTATTCTTATCGATACATGAAGCGCCTGAAATCTTAAATTCTTTACATACATGTTAAGAAGAATAAGTGGAAAGCTGCAAAGGTCCGCGTTTACTTTAGCGGGAAGAATTGGTGCATGTAAAATTGAGGATACCATAGTACTGGCAGGCTCACCCCGCTCAGGAACAACGCTTTTACTCGAGTCGCTGCATAAATTGCACGGTTACAAAGCGATAAATGAGCCTCTGATCAAAAAGAAAATCCGAAAAAAGTATGGGTTTACTCTTCGAAGTTACATCGCCGGCGGACATTGGTGCCTGATCAGAAAAAATTTTTAACTCGTGTACTTCAAGGACAAATGGATCAATCCGCCCGGTGGTTATTCGATGCAGAAACTTTTTCAGGACGCATTATTGAACATAGTCAAAGAGATAAGCTTCTCGTTAAGTTCTGTCGAATTAACCGGATGCTGCCCTGGTTTGCAGAACAGTTTGATGTCCGAGGGATCATTTTCATTATTCGGCATCCATGTGCAGTGGTAAATTCAATGATGCGATTCGGACAATGGGACAAATGGACCTGGGAATACGTTATCAAAGATTCAGTCGCATCTCCTACAGTACAAATTGATCATCTTCCTGATTCTGTTCAAAACACTTTTGCCCCGGTTATAAATCGTATATCGACAAAAACTGAAGCACTTACTCTTATGTGGTGACTGGATCACTATCTGCCGCTCATCCATTCCAACCGGCACCCATGGACGCTTGTACCCTATGAAAAGCTGATAGCACAAAGTCAATCAGAACTCAGTAGAATTTGCACTGCACTTGGAGCTGATGTAAATAAGGATTTTTTAAAAACTCTGGATAAGCCCTCCTCTTCAGTAAAAGAAAAGGCAAAAGAAGATGCCGATGCTCAGCTTTCAAAATGGAAGAATCAGCTTACACAAAAGCAAATTGATGACACCCTCTCAATTATAGAAGAAACATGTTTATCCAGGTTTTATTCTGATTCTGCCGAGCCGGATTATCAGCAGCTAATGTTGCTACAGCAGAATAATTAAGAATGCACTTTAGTAAACGTAGTGTGATAAGAAAACGAGTGGTGGTCAATTGATTAATCCACCTAACCAAAACATTTCAGTTATTACGTAAAAGAAATTTATACTTTCTTTGGTCATCTTTGATACAGAAAAAGCTTTCACCAATTTTATGTGATTTCTTATTCTTTTTGCTGGAAATGTTGTTCATTTACTATGTGTCAATCATGATAGGGTTTGTTCATTTTGGTATTATCGTAGCAAAGCCTGACCTTTTACAATTTGTCATTTAGATACCGCATACTTCCGGTTCCGGACGCAGTAGGTGATATACCTCATTTACCCTTGTTCTGTATTTAAATTCCAAAGCACAGAGCACCTATCCTAAGTTCCTTATACTGTTTAACAGTGACAACTATGTCACATCCACATTTTCCCTCATTAGCAGATAGTAGCAAATGTACGTAAGAGGGGTGTGCCGCCATCCCATCAGCCATCCACTCAAACGGTCCAGGCTGTTCAAATCTCAAAGAATAGCGCTGAAATGAGTTGCCCGGATATAAGTAACCAAAATCATTTATTTGCAAAGATAAATCGTGAGGCACGTTAAAAACACACTGTCGTGTAGCATATTTCCGCTTTTTTCCTGTGGATTGAATGCTTCCGGTTCACTACCATTTCCGGACACTCAACCGATAACTCTCAATAAATTGTTTATCTTTGGCATGGCAGCAGCCTCACCGTCCTGATTTGCGGGCACAACATGTGACCGGAACGTACGCCAACAAATATTTTACAGCCTTAATCACTTTTGCGGATATTGCACTCATAACCCCGATAAAATAGATTTTATGCCGGTACATTTAGAAAAGGGTTTAGGATTCGTGCACATACCGCGGAACGGCGGTACCTATGTTGAGCATCTGATGGGAGTTCACAAAAAAAGGCCTGACTGGGGCCTGGGCTCCAAGAATTTGAATCGGTCAGCCGATTTGGAGTTTCTGATCGGGAGCGATACACAACACCTTTCATACGCAGACATGCTCGATCTGCTGGGCGAAAAGGGATTGTCCTTAAAATGGTTTGCCATTATTCGAAATCCGCAGGAAAGGCTTATAAGTGTCATCTGCTATATGCTGAACCGACCGGGAGCATTAACATCGAAAAAAAGATTGCTCGGCAGTTTCAGGACTATTTTCAAATTGTGGCTCAAATTCTATTTTAAAAATATAGGCTCCGGTTTGTTGCATCTGAGGGGAAACCGGCAAGTAAATATTTACAGCCCTGTGATCCAGCATTTAATGCCTCAGCATCTGTACCTTAACCTCGAGGGCAGTGAAATCAAAGGTCCCCTTCCTGATGTCGATCTTTACCCATTTCAGGAAATCAGCCGCATTGGCGACCATGTTCAGGGCCTGGATTCTGAAATTGCCGGCGGCAAAATCCCGAACAAATCAAAAGAGAAGCCTTCGCCTGATGAATTTAATCTTAAACTTATTCGATGGTTTACACTTTTGTTTTACAGAAAAGACTGGAAGCTATATCATAAAACCCTTGACCGCTGGGAAAAAACTGGAGAACCTTTGAAGGTAGCTCAATAACCATGAATTCTAAACGATACGGATCCGCCGGAAAAGTTTTCGTGATGCAGATCAATGATTACATGAACGAATTGCAGGGTCAATACTAAATGAATCTAAAAACAACTTTAAAAAAGTACCTGAGACGTGTTCTGTTCCGTCTCCTTCCGGAACTCCGGTCGCTGGATACCGGGCAGAAGGAACTCAGGTTTGATATGAATCATCTTACAGATCACTACGACACCCACTCACCTGAATTTCTAAAAAAAAGAGATGCTGAGCTCATCAAAAGACGGTTCAGAAAAATACTGAGTTATGAGCCCGATCTGGAAAATCCGAAAACGTTTAACGAGAAAACCCAGTGGCTGAAAATTCACTACAGAAAAAAGGGCATCCATAAGCTCGCTGATAAATATGCAGTCAGGAACTACCTGTCAGGCCTGGGATATGAAAAATACCTGAATACGTTATTTGGGGTTTACACATCTTCAGAGGAACTGCTCGAAGACTGGAAAAACCTGCCATCATCATTTGTCGTGAAGGCAAACCACTGGAGCGGAGGTAATTTTATAATCCGGGATAAAGAAACATTCAATAAAAACAAGCTCAAAAAGCTGGATGAATGGATGCGTAAAAATTATTACCACTTCCGGCGCTGGGGCGAATGGGTCTATAAAGATATTGAGCCATGCATTATTGCAGAAAAGTATTTGACAACCGGAAGCTCCGGAGATGTTAAAGATTTCAGGCTGCTATGTTTTAACGGCAAGGTCAAATACATCACCGTTGATGTCGACACACTTGGCAATACAAAAAGAGCTTTTTACGATCTCAACTGGCAGAAACAAGACTTTACGATAAAAAGGCCAATCTACCCGGGCGAAATTACCCGGCCGGCGGCTCTGGACGAAATGATCCGGTTTGCCGAAACCGTCTCCAAAGACCACCCTTTTTTACGGGTAGATCTCTATATCCCTGATTCAGGACAAATCGTATTCGGGGAGCTGACGTTTTTCCATCAAAGTGGATTTGGAGAGTTCATTCCGCAGCGATGGGACAGAAAGCTTGGAGATCTGATCGATCTGCCCCTGGCATAAATGCAAAAAAGAGCTGAATCCGGCGTCATCACTTTTCCCGCTGCACCTGAGACCTCCGCATTCAGGCAGCCTCCATGGCCTGGCGAACAGAGTGTTTTCTGCACATATGCCGGTCAGGAATAAACAGCAATTTTCCACTTCTCAGATCCCACTTAAGTCCGGGCATAAATGCCGTCAGGCATGATTAATACACCGTGGCAAAACCTTGAACATCGTGCGTGCCTGCGGCACTTCACCTGTAAGAAAAACCCTCCGGAAGTTCGAAAATCCTGGAGAGTTCACCCAGTAGTAGCAAGTCAACTTGGATAGTACATTTGTAAAACCAAAAATAGACTTTTTAGACAACCTTGTTATAAGATACCGGCGTGTCGAAGGCACATATTGTTAATTCCGGAGCTTCTTCATAACAACTAAACTGCCTCTTCATACTCTAGGAATATTTCTTCCACATCTTTTCCAATCTATAGATGAAATTGCAGCTATCACGCTTCCTGAATGGACCATTAAAACACCCAAAACCCCAATGCCTTCAGGCATGACTGATTTTATAACCCCGGGTGGCCCGAAGGGCGCCGCAGGCGAAACCCGGGGGCACTCAGAGCCACTACGATATGTGAATGCCGTAGGCATGGACCATGCACCGGGAAAGACCATACGTGCCTATGGCACTTGCTTTCAGAACAGTCGCCAAGTTCCCCGGAATGAATTCCGGGGTTATAAAATTCCAGCGTGCCTCTGGCACTTTTTTTTTGACTGGAAATTATCTGTGATCAAGCAGATTAGAAGTTCCAGTGCGTTCTGGATTTACTTTTACAGGCCACTTTTCAAGGAAATGCAGTAGTCGTTTCCTTCTCAAAACCTCCTTCCCAGCCCACCACCCAATGCCGTCAGGCATGACCCATCTATAACCCCGGGTGAGCCCGCAGGGCGCCGCAGGCGTAACCCGGGGGCACTCAGCGCCACTACGAAATGTGAATGCCGTAGGCATGGACAACATTGCATAACCAGAGTCCAGATTAATCCTATGGGAAGGGCCAATCCAGCAGATTCAAATCAATTCTGTAAAAATATATTGATCATCATAATCGATCTCGAACTTTTTCAGAAACATTAAATACTCCTCTTTGAAGGTCATCTTTTGGTGATGCTTTCCCTGATTCTGAATATATCTGAAAGTCTTTTCTACATGAGAGTGCCCAAGTGTAAAACTGCCAAAACCGGGCTGCCACTCAAACCTGTGAGTCAATAGTTCCGATTGGTTAATCCATTTGGAAGATTTGGCTTTAACGGATCTCATAACGTCTGAAATACATACTATTGGACTGAATCCAAAAAAACAATGAACATGGTCTTCAACACCGTTGACGATTATAGTTTTGCACCCCGAATCGTTTATCAGATTTCCCATCACACCAAAGAGAGTTTGCCTCCACTCTGATTGGATTTTTGCGCGGCGATACTTTACCGGAAATGTAGTGTGAACATAGTTCTGAAAATAGGTATTTGCCATAACTCTCCTCTCTCTTCAGTTGATTTAGGTTTTATTTGCAATTAGGGCAAAGTGACCAAAAAAATCAAGCCTTAAAAAGAATTGGACGTGCCTATGGCACTTGCTTTCAGAACAGTCGCCTAGTTCCCCGAAATGAATTCCGGGGTTATAAGATGCCGGCGTGCCGAGGGCACTTGGATTCGGTTTAGGTATACAAAAACTCACTCCACACCAGGTTTTGTGTCAACTTTAAACCTCTAAGGTTTCATCCGGGGTTTAATTCTTAATTCAATATCTGGGTTTTCCTAAAACATCCCGTTTCAGGGCGTGAACGTTTCTTTTCCATTGAGTCTACCTTTTTCCCAAAACCCCAATGCCGTCAGGCATGACCGATTTTATAACCCCGGGTGGCCCGAAGGGCGCCGCAGGCGAAACCCGGGGACACTCAGAGCCACTACGATATGTGAATGCCGTAGGCATGGACCATGCACCGGGAAAGACCATACGTGCCTATGGCACTTGCTTTCAGAACAGTCGCCAAGTTCCCCGGAATGAATTCCGGGGTTATAAAATTCCAGCGTGCCTCTGGCACTTTTTTTTTGACTGGAAATTATCTGTGATCAAGCAGATTAGAAGTTCCAGTGCGTTCTGGATTTACTTTTACAGGCCACTTTTCAAGGAAATGCAGTAGTCGTTTCCTTCTCAAAACCTCCTTCCCAGCCCACCACCCAATGCCGTCAGGCATGACTCATCTATAACCCCGGGTGAGCCAGCAGGGCGCCGCAGGCGTAACCCGGGGGTCCAGCGCCGCTACAACAATAGGAATGCCATAGGCATGGGCGATAGAACGGGCGTCACTTCCGGCATAGGGCCTATTTACAGCACTTTCTACAGATCCGGGAGGGTTCCGTCTCTGACCGGCTGCGTCAACCCGAGTATCACTTCGGCTTTTTAATTCCTGACCCGACAATACGGGGTGGAAGCATCAGTGATTTTATTTCAACCTCATCCATGCCTTCAAAGAAAACCTCCTTGTACGTCTGAGGACTGAACCGGTAATAATCTCCGGGATAATCGTGTATCTGGAATGTTATGGTTGATGTAAAAAACAGGTTCATATACTGGTGAAATCTCAGGCGCCTCAAATAGGGGACTTTGTCGAGCATTAATCTGTATTTTTCAACCTTGTAGTCTTTATAACCCGGCGTTCCAATTGCGATAAACCCGCCGGGCTTGGTAACCCTCCTGATTTCAGATAGCGTCTTCCAGAAAAATTTGTCGTGTTCCAGCATGGCATTGCAGAGAACACCGTCAAATTGTTCATCTTCGAACATGTCCATCGAATTGGCGTTCCCTTTATAAATCTTGTACTCCTCCAATGTATGAGGTCCGTCAAGATTTATCCCCACTTTTTCTTTCACATTATCCAGCGCCTTCATGCGAAGAAGGCTTTTCGATGAAGGTGTGGCGCCTACTTCCAGTACCGAACCGGTAATATTTCGTTTTGAACAGATACGTTCAAATTCCTCGTAAATTTTTGGATGCATAATGTCAGTTATCGGGCTTGATGGCTAAAATCTAAATCTCTTAAAATATAATTATTGGATTCGTCTGCGGTCAAAACAGATGCTGGAATGGTGCAGTGACACTCCTCAAAGCGAATTTAACGCCTTTTTTAATATTTAATGTCCGGTGAAGCCGGCATAACATTACAGATTATATTCCGGACTTTCACGCAATAAGTCAATTACCTGCATTGTGATTTGCTGTTGCGCGTCAAATGTCGTGATATCATTTCCTGGACTATATTAAATGAAAAGATGTTTATCCTACACCCAAGACATCAACGCGAACAGGCCGATACATCATAGACAAATGGAACGGAAAGTAGAATTGAGTATTTTTTTAATATCTTAAGTAATAAATCGACCGATAACTACAGTCAGTGGCATTGATCGACAAAAGGTCATCTTTACCTCTAAATTACTGATTCATATCATTCATAGAACTTTTTCAGGCGAAATATTCAGATTTCATGAATACACACGTAAACTTTCTGTGCGATGCACGCTCAAAGATCGAACGTGTAAAAATTTAAATTTTTCTGCATGGCTGAGAAGTACAACGTTTTAATTCTGATCGAGAGAATTTACCGCGCAAACGGCGGTGCATCCACGAGCCTCGATCTGGCTGAGGCGGTTAACCGCCTCGGACATAACGGGCAGCTGGGTATCGCCACCGGAAGCGCCTTAAAGCTGAGGTTTGAATCTCGTTTAAGGCTCATCAAAGATACAGGGACGGTCGTTCCGGTTGAAAACATTTATTCGATGCCTGATTCATGGCCCATCAGAAGCAGCATGGAAAAGAATGCGGATAACACGTCCTACCTGAATCCCGGCATCTGGAAAACGCGGATTGTCGGATTTATAGAAAATCGCGAAGAAGCATTTCAGCAAGTTCTTTCCGAGGCAGATCTGGTGATTGACGCCTGCATGCTGCCCGCAGATACCTTCAGCGAAATAAAGAAATATACCTCAGCGCCCGTAATTTACAACCATAACGGTTCTCCCGATGCGGTTGACAACTACTGGATCAGCGACTACCACCTTTCTGAGGAGGAGTTTTCATCTTCCGGTAAATACAGCATCTTTTGCAGCCGGTACGACGGGATCTTATTCCAGGCACACGACCAGGCGGCGGAATGTGCCAACAGAGGGGCGATGTCAGCCAAAAATTGTTTTGTTGTTCCGCCATCCTGCCTGGAAAGAGAGGTTCTTGCAGCCCGGCTGCTCGACAGCCCCTACGATAATGAAAGAAAAGCTTTAGTTCTTGTGGGATCCGTGCAGCACCGGAAGGGACAGGATCTTGCCATTGAAGCCTTCAAATATATCTCAGATGACTTTCCAGCCCTGGATCTGCATATCGTTGGCGGAGGTTCAGGCTTAGAGTCCGATTACGGAAATAGTCTTAAAAAAATGGCCGCTGAATCCGGCATCCGGGACAGGGTGTTTTTCCATGGACACCGGGAGGATTACCTCCGTTTTATGGCCCATGCAGACATCCTGATTCAAAGCTCCAGGGCCGAGGGAGTCTCAAGGATTTTGCGTGAAGCGATGCTGATGAAACTTCCTATTGTCAGCTTCAATATTCCGGGGACATCCTCAACGCTCCAAAGCGGAAAGGAAGCACTTCTTGCTGAACCTTTGAATACAAAAGAGCTGAGTGAAGCAATTAAAAGGCTGTTGCTGAACAGGGAGCTCACTTTAACAATTGCTGAAGCAGCTTTTCAGAAATACCTGCTGAACCATTCCCAGCCCGCATATGCGAGTAACATCAGCAGCCTGATCAGCCACCTTTGCGAGTAAATGCGATGGCTACCTGAATCGGAGGCCGGTTGAGCAATTGACATGAATCAGTCAACACGAAACACAGTTATCATTCTGCAATCCCGGTTTTTTGTATAAATGTCTTCTTGGAAACCTGATTTCTGAGAGATCAATCCCTTTTTAACGCTGCAAGGATTGACCCTGGTTATAAGAGATACGTATCTGACCCAGAATCAGGATAAGGTTCAGGCTTCAGAACCCGGTTTCTTTATCCTCTGCTGTATGCATCAATAATAGAATAGGAGCTCTTGTTTGTGATCTCGATCCCTTTTGATTTCGCGTATTCACTAAGCAGTTCGTGACTTTTAAGTGTCATGGCCTGCAGGTAAAGGAATTCATGCATCGTAGTGGGTTTTGAATCGATTCCGGCATCTCTTCTCAGAATCTCTTTCTCACTTTTTTTGTGAAAATGCTCCTCTTCAATGAAAACCTCATTTGTCCTTTGGTCAACATCGATCAAAAACAAATAGGACAGGTCGGCCCCGTAGATTTCAATCTCCCTGTAATCGGCCTTGATTGCAGAGTAAAGGGCAATGATCAGCACATTATTAAAAGGAGGGCCAAAATACCCGGTATCATAGAATCTAAAGGCATCCTTATCTACGGGGCGATAAAGGTTGACTGTTTTCAGCTTTATGATTTCTATGTTCTTGTTGCTGACGCTACTACGTATAAAATTGTAATCCCCGTTATGGGTGATGATCAGCTGCATCTTCCAGTCAACTTTTTCAAGAGTTTCGAAAACTTTTTTCCTGGTCGTTGCATCGTTCATATTCGGGTCTTCCCGCCACCACGCGGTGTCTGTCAGAACAATGTATTCAGGTTTTAATGCAAAAAACTGCTCTGCCAGCGGGAATGCGTTCACGCAAATGTGATCTACCTCCTCCTTTCGCTCCATAATCCCGGGCAGATCTTCCCTGAGCGACGGGCCATTGCCCATCACAACACATTTCCTGTTCCTTTTATTGAACCTGATTTTATTCGCAGAAATCCCGTCACTTGTCTTCAGAACCATAAGTGCCGGCCTGAGTGTGAACAGCAGATTTTTTATGAACTTCAATATTCCCAAACTTTATTCTTTACAGACCTTTTGAAACTAAAATATTGCACTGATCTCTTTGCATCTGCAACCGTCATCATTTTGACTTCCCTGTTTATCACTTCCACTGTACATTGCCCTCCTTCACTTTGCCCCGTTTTACCCGTCAAATCAACAGGATGAATCTATGACCTTAACGCCGAAATCCTAAATTTGAATATTTTAACGATCTCTGCTCTTCGCATGATTATCGACTGGTTCTTTCCGGGCTGAATTGCTTTTGTTCGTTAATTCAAGTGACCTGAATTTTGATCATGCCCGGACATATGAGGAGGAAATAAAATTTGGTAACGGTGTCTTTCTATCTTTTAGTGAAATTTTGAATTCAGGAGTAGATTTTTGATCGTTAAAAAACAGTTTAAAGGTTTTTTAAATCTATTAAATATATTAGTGCTTTGCTAAACTGGATGGAAGATGACTTGCAGGTTATCATATATTATGACGAGTGTAAGAGTTTCTTTTAACCTCAGTTATTACCATACATTTGTAGATTACTTCAGATTCGGATTCAGCATTTATTGATCATCGGGGCTTCATTCGAACAACCGGTTAGCTTTGCACCCCATTTGCTATACCTGCGAGATATTCCGACTTTTGACTGGAATCCAGGCTAAACAAAAACTTATCATAGCGGGATTTACGACTTAACATCTGAAATTAAGAAAGCAAGCTATTTTGATAAATAACACATCTGTCGCAACTGTTACAACCTTAAAGGCACCTCTGGAAGAAACCCTTTCTTTTATACATTATTATCTGAACAGTGGCATAGACAGGATGTACCTGTTTTTTGATGATCCGGATGATCCCGCGATTTCACAGATAGAGCATGATGAACGCTTAACTATATACAGGTGTGATGAGGCCCACTGGTCAGATTTTGGGATATCTTCTGAATCAACAATTCAGGACAAGCAGGAAAAAAATGCAACGCTTGCTTTTCAAATGGCGGGTAAATCAGGCATTGAGTGGCTGTTGCACGTAGACCATGACGAATTAATTTATGGCCCCGGGTCCTTAAAAGGCTATTTCAGCACCGTGCCGTCTGAAATTGAAATATTACGTTTTCCAGTAATGGAGGCGATCCCACAACAAGACGCCTACACCAATGCTTTTGCGGAAATCAGCCTATTTAAGGTATATGATGCTCTGCCGGTTTCTGACGATCGGTTTTTCACCAGCCCAAAAAATAAAGCCATACAATATGAAAAAGCAAAATGGTGGTATCGAAGAAGAAAAGTAGCTGATTTACTCGGTTCAAATCATGCAAAATATCACACCGGTAGAATCTTTTTACATGGTCACCAGGTCGGAAAATCAGCAACAAGAACATCGGCTAAAATCAGCAGTATAAAATGCCACCTTCCTGAGCCAGCTGAGCATTCTGTTCCTGAAATGAAAGTTTCAGAGCGTTTTTATGTGCTTCACTACGACTGTATGGGGTTCGAAAGCTGGAAGAACAAATGGACTTCGCGTCTTACCGGAGCCTCAAATTTTGACACACGTCAATTCAGCGCCTACAGGAACAGTATCCTGGAAGATTTCAAGAAGCATAGTGATGAGGGATCCCTTTTGGACCTTTACAAGAACTTCTACCATCTGAATAGCTTTGAAAAATTTCTTCTCCGATCAACGGGGTTGCTGAAAAAAATTCGACATAATCCTGCACTTTTTAAAATAGATTCGACCAAATAAAGGCTTTGGAAAGAGTATGATACAATTGTAAAAAGCCGGCAGAACAGCCAGGCCTTTCCGGGTTTCTGCGATATTCTGTTATGTAAAGCATATATAGCCTGTCTAAATAATCGAAGCGATTCCGAACGCTTTTGGAAGATTTTCGCAGGTCTTGACTTTTTCAATTTTACAATTATAAACCCGCTGCAACAGACCGTATCCAACTCCCTCCCATCACTGTACAAACCCCGTACCATCTCCGTACCAACTCCCTGAAATTATGGCCGTGCAATTGAGGGGGTATGGACGGGGACCGCGGTTGTTTTCACGCACAGATTCAGACTTTTGTGGCTAAAAAATGTCCTGAAACGTACTGTGTTTTGCTGGTTTTAGAAGGAAAAGAAGATTTCGGGAGATTCGGGAAGATTTCGGAAAGTGACCCTCTGCGGCTACTGAAGCCCGTCTGACCGGTTTAGTTTGCGGGTGAATTGCAGGACAGCAGGTCTTAACACGGCATGCTGGTCTGCTTAACTTTAAACTTAATCCATATAATTATGGCTAAATTAAGTAAAGGTATCCTGGGAGGAATCTCAGGCACAGTCGGTAACGTAGTTGGCGGGCGATGGAGGGGTATTGACTATATCCGTTCAAAACCCTCCTCCGTAAAAAACCCGAAAACGGAAGGCCAGCTGGCGCAGCGCATGCGTTTCAGCATGGTGATGAACTTCCTGAAAAAGAGCCGGGCCTTCATCGGCATCGGGTTCCAAAACAGCGGCCGGGGACAGACGGCGATGAACCGGGCGATGTCCCTGAACGTCCGTGAGGCGATCACGGGAACCTATCCCGACCTGGAGATCAGCCCTGAAGCGCTGGTGGTCTCCACCGGTGATCTTCTTGGAGCGTCAGCAGCAGGGATCGATCTCTCGGTGGCCGGAACGGCCGACGTCACGTGGAGTAACGATGCCGCAACCGGTAATGGCATCAATGAAGACGGCGCCATGGTGCTGCTCTTCAATACGGCGAAACAAGCGGTAGTTTACAGCGTGTTCGGGGCGTCCCGGCAGGATGAAACACTGCAGATTGCCATTCCGCCATCGTGGAGCGGTGATCCCGTCGCCGGCTACCTGGCCTTCCGGTCGGAAACCGGCCGGGAAGTGTCTGAAAGCATCTACCTCGGCACTGAAAACGCAGCCTGATCGCATTTTTTTAATGCGGCTACAGGCAAAACAACCTGCCAGAGTTCCCGCGTGCATTTCGCGGGATCCTGGCAGAGTTGTTTTTTTATTGGAACCCACGAATACAAGCTCCCCGCCTAATGTTCCTCATCGCGGGCCCAGACCCGCGATCTCCCCGTTCGAAGATCCATCTTAAACAACGCCTTTTCAAAACTCATGCCCATTTCAAGGAGATCCTTTCCCAAGACGCCTATGGTGCGACTTCGGTGAAAAAGCACACCTACGCTCAGTATGACATGGGCTTTCTTTGGATAATGCGCGGCGCTCGTAACCCAAAAACTGAATCTATTACCTTTTTTGCGCCGCGTTAATCATTTGGCCAGGCGGCGTAGGACAAGGCATTGCAAATCTATGAATCGGGTACGCCGCCCATTTCCACCCCAAACCTCCTGTCATATCGAGCGAAACACCGGTGCTTTTTCGGTGTGTAGTCGAGATATCTCGCTGTTCATAGATCCATCTAAAACAACGGCTTTTCCTGACTCCCTCCCCTTCTCACCCAAATCTTAACCGTTGGTCTACCACCCTGCACTCCCATCAGTATTTATTTCGAGTTAGTCAAAGGCCCATAAGAAACATTGCATGTCTGTTTCGTTATGTGCGTGCTTTTTGAGCCTGATAAATGCTTAGAATTTGTACCGCAGTTTTGGTTTGAAGAGACATGCCATGTTGTTAGGATCCACTTTTTTTTTGACCGTCATCGCGGGTCCAGACCCACGATCTTCCTACTCGTATATCCATCTTAAAAAACGCCTTTTCAAGACACATATCCACATCAAGGAGATATCTCCATTCCGGCCGAAAAGCGCGGCCTGCAGTCGATATGACAGGGTTTTGTTTGATGATGCGCGGCGCTCGTAACCCAAAAATCGAACCTATTACCTTTTTTGCGCCGCGTTAATCAAATTGCCTGGCGGCGTAAATCAAAACTGTGCAAATTTATGAGCCAAATACGCCGCCCTTTCTCACCTCAAACCTCCTGTCATATCGAGCGAAAACCGGCGCTTTTCCGGTGTGAAGTCGAGATATCTCCCTGTTCGCAGATCCATCCTGAACAACACCTTTTCGAAACGCATACCCAGAAACATTCTTAGTCCAACTGCGTTGATATACCTCCCTGCACACCCATCGGTATTTGTCTCGAGACCCTACATTGATCCATACCGATGGCATTATTTTTGGCCTCACCTTTACCCAGCGCGTTGCACTGGGCTGTGATCTTTGAGCCCTTCAGGCTATGGTTTCGGGCAGGCCACAGTGGCCGATTCTCGCATAAACATCCGTCATCGCGGGCTTTAACTTGTGATCTTCCTATTCATAGATCCATCTTGAACAAGGCCTTTTAAATACACCTGCCTAGCAAAAGGCTCATCTTTTCCCCGCGCAGCGAAATCCCTCCACTCCGGCGAAAAACACGCCTGCGGTCAGGACCGCGTCCTCCCCCCGACTGATGAGAGTTAGCAGGGTAGTTAATGCGCGGCGCATATAGCAAAAAAATTGAACCAATTAACACAATTGCATCGGGGGAATCTTTTGGGATTGCGGCGTTAATCAAACCTGTGCAAATTTATGAACCGGAAACGCCGCCCCACAATTAAAAAACCACCTTGTCATCCCGAGTGATCAGCCGGCTGGCGGAGAACCGAGGGATCTCCTTGTTCTTAGATCAATCCTGAACAACGCTTTTCCGAGACTCCTCCCTATCATAAGAAGATTTTTTGTCAGTCAACCTTCGGCAGGTCCTATATTCACGACAGTAAACCACTCCTTTCACAAAATTTCTCGTTTTGCAATATTCACAAAAAGCGGGTCAGCGACCCGCTCTACGTACCTTGGCTCGCCTGAGCCGAGTGGAAAAGATTCAAATTACGGGCTAATCAGTTTTTTTATGGACAGAGGTAAACCTGTGCCATATCTTTTCACGACACTCAGTTGTTTACTTGGCTCATGAGAAGCGGGTCAGCGACCCGCTCTACGTAGCTTGGCTCGCCTGAGCCGAGTGGAAAAGATTCAAATTACGGGCTAATCAGTTTTTTATGGACAGAGGTAAACCTTTGCCATATCTTTTCACGACACTCAGTTGTTTACTTGGCTCATGAGAAGCGGGTCAGCGACCCGCTCTACGTAGCTTGGCTCGCCTGAGCCGAGTGGAAAAGATTCAAATTACGGGCTAATCAGTTTTTTATGGACAGAGGTAAACCTTTGCCATATCTTTTCACGACACTCAGTTGTTTACTTGGCTCATGAGAAGCGGGTCAGCGACCCGCTCTACGTAGCTCGAACGTCTCCGTTCGAGAGGTTTGGAAGTGAATTGGGGAAATGACATTAAATGTCAGTCATCGGTCTGCATCAACGATATGATTCAAGATGGATGAATTGATGGTACCCAAATAATCGAAGCGGGAGCTTCGATTTACGTGGGTCACAACAACTTCATAATCGACTCAACAGCCTGCTCTACTGAAACCTCTTCAGTATTGATCGTCAGATCAAAACTTTCTGAAGTTTCGAATTTTCCGTCGTAGCCGGTCAGGCCTTTGATTTTACCTTTTTTCGCCTTCTCGTACAGGCCTTTGGGATCGCGTTTCTGAGCCGTCTCCGAGCTGCAGGTGATATGAATTTCCTTGAATCGTCCGTCCGGCACAAGGGTTCGCACACGATCACGATCTTCTTTATAAGGCGATACAAACGTACAGATTACAATATTGCCGTGCTCAAAAAAGAGCCTGGACACTTCGCCCACTCTACGGATGTTTTCGGCTCGATCTACTGGACTAAAGCCAAGGTCACCATTGAGGCCGTGGCGCACCTGGTCGCCGTCGAGCAGAACAGTTTGTTTGCCCTCTTTCCAGAGTTTCTTCTCAAGTGCTTTGGCAATGGTGCTTTTTCCGGCACCCGAAATTCCGGTCAGCCAGAGTATGTTTGCCTTGTGGCCGTTCCGTTTTTCGCGTTCTTCGCGAGGGATGTTCCAAGGTTCCCATGTGACGTTGGGAGAGACGATGGACGGAGGACTGTCGACCGAAGGTTCATCGGTCTTCCGTCTGCCGTCTTCGGTCAAGTCTTCCCGGCCATTTGATTCGGTTGAACCGGCGCGGATCATGCCGGCGCCGACGGTGACATTACTGGCGGGGTCAATGATGATAAAACTTCCCGTTTTTTGGTTGACCTGGTAGGCATCGATAAAAAGCGGCTGGCCCGTTCTGAATTTCGCTCGGCCAATTTCATTTAATTGAAGCTTGTCGGCGTCTTCCTGGCTGAGAGTATCTACGTTCATTTTGTAGATCAGCTTATCGATGAACACCGGGGTGGTCTTTGTCGTATGCATCATCAGGTATTGCCGGCCGGGCTCCATCGCCTCATCGTTCATCCAGCACAGGTACCCTTCAAAACCCGTAGTCACTTCCGGCACATTGTTTTTCCTCACAATCATATCCCCGCGAGAGATATCAATCTCATCCTCAATCGTCAGAACAACTGAATCTCCGGCTAACGCCTCATCAAGATTTCCGTCTTTAGTGACAATCTCTTTTACACGGCTTGATATTTTTGATGGCAGTGCTGTGATTTCATCTCCCGGCTTAATACGGCCCGAAGAAATTTGGCCTGAGAACCCACGGAAATTCTGGTTGGGACGGATCACATATTGAACAGGGAACCGGAAATCGATGACGTTTCTGGATGCATCCACTTTCACGGTTTCAAGATGATGAAGCAGCGTGGGACCGTTGTACCACGGCATGTGGTTGGATTCATTGCCTTCTTTAGTTCGGGTCTTGCTTACGACGTTATCACCTTTGAGAGCCGAAATAGGGACATACGTGATATCATCGATCTCAAGTTTCTTGGCAAATTCACGAAAATCGCTGACGATTTCATTAAACCGGTTCTCGTCATAATCAACAAGGTCCATTTTATTCACCGCCACTACCAGATGCGGAATCTTCAGCAGAGACGAGATAAAGGCGTGGCGCCGGCTTTGGGTCAGAACCCCTTTGGATGCGTCCAGGAGAACAATAGCAAGTTCCGCCGTGGATGCCCCGGTCACCATATTCCGGGTGTACTGCGTATGGCCCGGGGTATCCGCAATAATAAACTTCCGCTTTGGGGTTGCAAAATAGCGGTAAGCTACGTCAATCGTAATTTTCTGTTCCCGTTCCGCCTTCAGGCCGTCCGTCAAAAGCGCAAGGTTTACCTCTTCCTCACCGCTGCTCTTGCTTGATTTCTCAATAGCCTCCATCTGATCTTCAAAAATAGATTTTGAGTCATACAGAAGCCGCCCGATCAGCGTACTTTTCCCATCATCCACACTCCCCGCCGTCGTAAAACGCAGGAGATCCATGTTGAGGTACTTATTGTCTTCGGTTTCTTTAACCTTGTTATTGCTTTTATTATTGCTCATCAGTGGTTTCTGTATCTTTTGATAGTAATTAAATTTCTGACCGGGGACCGGAGACGGTGGACCGGTTTTTTTAGTGCTGAGTTTTGAGTTCGAAAGTGAATTTCAATTTTTTTTGAACGACCGTGGACGGACGACCGACGACAGGGGGCTCTTAGTCAAAAGACGATTGACCGAGAATGATCGCCGCTTATCATCGGTCTTCCATCCTCGGTCCTCAGTCTTCCGTCCTCCGTCAAAAAATTTATTTTAATGCATTCTTAAAAGCTTGTAGCTTCATAAAAAGTCTGTCACAGGTTTGCTCTGCTTCCGTCATTTGATTAGCATCCTGAATATAACCTCTTCTTTCAATGTGCCGCTTACAGGCAATAACTTCAATTAGTGACCGGATAGCGTATCCTAAAAACTTGGATTGCTGGGCATTTGTCTGGGAAGTTGATCCTTCCGCAATATTCAATGAGATTGACGTACACGCCAGAATAATCTGTGACTTCAAATTAAACCGTTCAATATCCGGCAGCTGAGCAGCAATGTCATAAATCACATCAGACAAATCCAATGATATCTTCCAAACATCCAATTTTTCAAACTTATACTCCATCTCAAACCCCTCATTAAATTTCAATTTTGTCGTAAGTTTTCACCTTCGGTCAACCGTCATCCGTCCACGGTCTAACATTTCCGGTCTCCCGTCATCGGTCAACGATCAAAAAACCTAAACACTCACCACTAAAAACTCATCACTCACAACTCAAAAGTACCCCTGCCGCTTTCGATCCTCCATCGCCGTTTCGCTTCGTTTATCGTCGTGACGATTTCCGCGCTCGGTTTGACGGGCGGAGGCTACTTCCTGAATAATCTCTTCCATGTTTGATGCAGTTGAGAGCACAGCGCCGGTGCATGTTGCATCACCAATTGTTCGAAATCGAACTGTTTTATTTTCCAGCTCTTCCTCTTCCATCCGGTTTACAAAATCGGTATCAGCCAGCCATACGCCGCGACGGTTAAATACTTCCCGCTCATGTGCAAAATAAAGAGATGGGATATCGATCTCTTCCTGTGCGATGTACTGCCAGATATCCATTTCGGTCCAGTTACTGATTGGGAATACGCGGAAGCTTTCGCCCATGTTCTTGCGGCCGTTGTATAAATTCCAAAGCTCCGGCCGTTGATTTTTGGGATCCCACTGGCCGAAACTGTCACGGTGAGAGAAAAATCGCTCTTTGGCACGTGCTTTCTCTTCATCCCGGCGGCCGCCGCCAAGTGCTGCGTCAACCTGGTGCTCTTTAAGAGTATCAAGCAGCGTTGTGGTCTGAAGTGCGTTTCTGCTCGCATCTGGACCAGTTTCTTCCTTTACGCGCCCCTTATCAATCGATTCCTGAACGCTGCCTACGATCAACTCCACGCCGGTTTTCTCCACCAGCTTATCACGGAACTGTATCGTTTCCGGGAAATTATGGCCGGTATCCACATGCATTAAAGGAAACGGGATTTTTCCGGGGTGAAATGCTTTTAAAGCGAGATGAACCATCACAATCGAATCTTTCCCTCCGGAAAATAACAGTACCGGCCGCTCAAACTGTGCCGCTACTTCTCTCATGATATAAATTCCCTCGTCTTCAAGCTCTTTGAGGTGTGAGTTTTTAATTTTTGTCATAGTATCAAATTGTCTGTAATCAGTGATCCTGAATTCAAGCGTCTAAGTTAAAGGTATACGGTTCAAAAATCGAGTTGGTATTTTTTAATTGCGTTGGGGACAGAAGACGGAGGACCGGGGACCGAAGACCGAGGACCTGGCAGCGTGGCCGTGCTTTTCGGCTTCCTGCCCTGTGGATCACCATGTGGCAAGAGTCCGGTTTCACTACCACGTAAGTAGCGTACCTGCACTTCACGGACCCACCTCTGCGCCTTCGCTGGACGCTCAAACCCTGTCTCCTCCGCCGTAGGAGAATTTACTCCCTTCTCCGAGTGAAAGAGGACAGGAGAGAGTCTCCAAATATCAAAACTTCGTTCCAACACCTCTCCCCTCCATTCACACCTGAAGGGAGGGGAGAACGAGAGGGGTGGGTTACCACGCGGCTGTACGCTCAAACCCTGTCAATCAAAATAAACCAAAACTCCTCGTTACAACTCTTCTCAACCTTAACCTGTTTTGAAAAGGCAATGATATCTGTCGCTCAACCAAAATTTCTTAAGGCTAAGATTCTTTGTTACAAACCTCCTTAACCTCATTCTTTTCTGAAAAGACGACGACTTGAGTTTCAAGCTCGTAAACCCTCTCCGGTCATCCGTCCCCAGTCATCGGTCAATTTGTTTGAAGCTTATAGCCTTGCTCACGGGGCACACCTGGCTCTCGAAGCAGGAGCTTCGAGCTACGCTAGCCCAATAATAAACTCCGGGTTATGCAAGTCCTCCTTATTATATTTCAGCGGCGAACTCACAGGCCCGTTTTTTCCAGAATACCGGTATACTGCATCCGCCGCCGCTGTATCCCACTCCATGGTAGGGCCAAACCGTGGGTAAAGATCCGCCTTTCCTTCCGCCACAAAACAGATCTTCAGTGAACTGCCTGACGGAATCTCTTCACTCACCTCAATCCCCATCTCCGCCAGTTTCTCATTCGTATCGCTGCCGCGATGTGACCGGCTGACCATAATGCGTGCCGGTTCGTTTTTATTGTATTCATCATGTTCAATTTGTTTTATCGGCCCGTCTCCTTTTTGCTTAAATGCACCTTTTTCTTTCGTCGCAAAATAGAGCACCTCTTCAGCCGGAATATAGACGACTCCTAATACCGGAATATTATTTTCGATAAACGCAATATTCACCGTAAACTCGCCATTCTTTTTGATAAACTCCTTTGTGCCATCCAGTGGATCGATTAAAAAATATTCATCCCAGTCTTTACGGACTGAGTAATCCGGTATTTCTGATTCTTCCGACAGCACCGGGATCTCAGGGTAGTGCTCACTCAACCCCGAGACAATTTCCCTGTGCGATGCAAGGTCCGCTTTCGTCAGCGGTGAATCGTCACTTTTGTGATCCACCTCGATATCATCATCGTAGTAGTTCAGGATTTGCTCCCCTGCAAGTTTCGCAATATCGTTGATAATGGTTACGTCTGGTTTCATGTGTAATTGGTTCAAATGTTGGTTAAAAATTATTAGTCTTAGTGAGACCGGTGACGGAAGATGGATGACCGTTGACCGATGACGGTAGACCGACGACCGTGTATTTCGGGTCGGCATCTGTTCTTACTTCGTCAAAAAACAACCATTATTTTTAAACAGTATCCAATTTATGTTGTCGCATCTTCGGTCTCCGGTCCACGGTCATCCGTCCCCAGTCCCCCGTCTTTTCCCCGACTCTGCCAGCAGCTCTACGTCAGCCGACGGATCGCAGTCTTGCAGGTCGAATTGGCCTTCGGTCCACAGTCATCCGTCATCGGTCCACCGTCCCCGGTCAGCTGTCTAAAACGGCCACACCACCGGCACAAGCAGAACCGTTACTCCGGCTACAACAATATTAAGGGGCAACCCAAATTTAAGGTAGTCTTTAAAGTCGTAACCGCCCGGGCCAAGTACCATCAGGTTGGTCTGATAACCGATCGGTGTTGCAAAACTCGCCGATGCGGCAAACATAATCGTCATTACAAAAGGCATAAAGTCAACGCCAAGGCTTGCCGCAGTTGAAAGTGCGAATGGAAAAATGAGAACAGCTGCGGCATTATTTGTTATCATTTCAGTCAGCATCCATGTAATAAGGTAGGTGATGATCAGGGCAAAATAGGGTTGCTGACCGGCAAATTTCAAAAAGCCTCCCGCTAATTGTTCTGCTGTTCCCGTCACCTGGAGCGCGTTGCCAATTCCGAGGGCGGCAGCAATTACAATCAGAACTTGCCAGTCAATGCTTGACCGTGCCGTTTCGGTGCGGGTGCAGCCTGTTATAATCATGGCGCCAGCTGCCAGAAATGATGCCTGGAACATAGTCAGCCAGCCCGAGGCAGCAACGGCTACCATCAATAGAAGAATACTCCATGCAGTGCTGCTTTTTTCATAATTTGGAGTCCCCTCCTTATCCAGGGTACTGACTAGTAAAAAATCATTGGATGACTTGTATCTATCTGAAAAATTACGTGGTGCCTCCATCAGCAGGATATCGCCGGTTTTCAATATAATATCCCCTACTTTTTTATTGATACGCTTACCGCCTCGTGAGACGGCCAGAATTACACCACCAAAATGATTTCGAAACTCTCCATCCTTCACAGATTTGCCTCTCAGAGGGTTTGACTGTGATACAACAGCTTCCACCAGGTGACGATCCCGCCGGGGTGACCCCAGCTTGAACACCTGCTCAGTGGCTGGTTCAAGACCCTGAATATGATGAAGATCTACAATCGATTCAACCATCCCGGTAAAAATCAGGCGGTCATCTGCCCGGAGGATTTCATCCGGTTCAACAGCGGCAAGAATGGTTCCATTTCTGACAATTTCAACAAGAAAGAGGTTCGGAAGATGTCGCAGGCCGGCATTTTCAATCGTGTTGCCGACCAGTGGGCTGTCATCGCGAACCATCATCTCAATAGTATATTCACGCGTATTTTCAAACGTGGAGAGGGCAGATTTACTGTCAGGAAGCCATTTTCTGCCAAAAATCAATAAATATATAAAGCCGGTTATTGCGATAGGGATTCCAACGTAGGCAGGTTCGAAAATATTCAGGTTTACACCCTCTTCTGATATCAGCAACCCATTTATGATCAGGTTTGTACTTGTTCCAATAAGCGTGCACGTACCTCCCAGTATCGCGGCGTAGCTAAGGGGCATCATAATTTTGGAAGCAGGAACCCGGTATTTTCGGGTCCACTCCTGTAGAGCGGGGATAAAAGATGCAACGATAGGTGTATTATTCAGAAAAGCACTCATCACCATAACCGGCCACACAATACGGGCCTGGGTTTGCCACAGTGCTTTTGGGTTACCAAGCAGCTTTTTAATAACAAACTGTATGGCGCCGGTCTCTTTCATCCCGGCAGCCACCACATAGAGGGCCGCAACCGTGAGCATTCCTTCATTTGAAAACCCGACCAGTGCATCACTGACCGGCACAATGCCGCTCACTATAATCAGCGTGAGTCCACCGGTAAAGACAGCGTCCGGTGATATTTTTTTGATTATCAACAGGAGGAGACAGAGGAATATCACTCCTAAAACAAAGATATTTTCAAATCCCATTTAATGATATTCCTTCTCTGCTTTTCGATATTCGGTTCTTAAACTCGATCTTGCTTTTCCTGTGTTGTTATTTTTTCGGGCCAACATGTCGCAAATGCGTAATCAAAATAGGTTTTATGATGTAAAATCATATACTGTAATACTATCGGATATTTTATATAGTTTAAATAGACGGCTTGTGAGTATCTCAAAAACCCCATTGTTTTACATCAAAACCATATACTTCTGAAAGGGACCTCATGTCCTCTTTAAGTTCCGTGTAGACCCGCTCTCTTTCTGAATCTGTTAACCTGCGTTTTTCCGGCCTGAACAATTTTTTTCCCGCATCCTTTAGGGGCTGCGGAAACTTTTTCAGAATGAACCCCGCCAAACTCTTTTTTAGCTTTTTTTCAAAACCGGATTGCACGACCGTCTTATTCTTAGCCTCGAATGTTTCCGGCATGTAACCTCTCTCTATTTCTAGAAAATCCTGAATTCTTTTCATGAGCTGCTCCGGATGTTGTTTCAACTCAGCAAAATCAAGCAGCAAAATCTGTTCCCTTGAGAAATACTCCCGGTACATCTCCAGGTGGTAATAGTAGTTACTCGCACGAATCAAATGTTGTTGGGTAATATCGGAACCCCATGATTCATCCTTCTGCATAAAATTGTAGTGCGATTCAATTCGTTTAAAAGGATTGCGCACAATGTAGATCAGTTTTGGACGAATTCCGGTTCTGTAAATTCTTCCCGGCACATCCCTTTTACGGGTATGTTTGGTGTAGCCTGTGGAAGCTTCAATTACGTATTTTTGCTTTTCAGAGTTAAATTCCCACAACGTATTGTATTCATTCAAACTGAGCGGCACTTCTTCTTTTTTTGAAAAAAATTCGGGCTCTTTGGTTTTTGCCCTGCAAATTTCGGGATGTTTGGCAAGGTAGTTATAGAGCGAGGTGGTGCCTGATTTCATCGCACCAATAATCATGACATAAGCATCCTTAGGTATATTTGGAGTCATTTTTGATGACATTTTGGTCTATTAATACTTTTATTACTTCTTTAGATTTTTTCGATTAACAATTTGAAGGCCTTTTTGAAAAGAGTACATATTCAATTTGTCTTTAATTTAGGACCCCAATCCCAGCGACGAGAATTCTCGTATCCCTTTCATTCCGAAATAGCATCGATTTATTTCCCGATCATTCTTTCTTTTTTACCGATCTTGTATAATAAAGCACAATAGTTTAATTAGTTAAGCAAATTTCATATTTCATTCTGATGGAGATTCCGGCCAAAACGTGATTGCGTAAAAATAGATAACAACCCCTAAGCTATATCTTAACGATAGCTACTTATTTTTCCTGATAAAGGATGGAATGTGTGAGATAGACGGCTTTTCAATCAATATATCTTTTTCTTCAAAAAACTCGTCCACTGCCTCAGTCTCACCGGCCACAGTTCCGTAATCATCAAAAACGATCACGCCTCCCCTGACAATCCTGTCGTAAAGATGATCAAGTATCACTTTTGTTGGTTTGTAAACATCAACATCCACATGCAGAAATGAGATCTTCAGCTCAGGATGGTCTTGCAGGTAATCCGGAACCGTTTCAATAATGTCACCTTTAATAAACTCATAATTTTCAAAAGCTTTTCTTCTGAAAACCTCTTTCAGTTCATCTTCAGGGATCCCATAACCTGCAGTGTCCTCAAATTCTTCGATAAATTCTGCATCTTCCTTTTTCTTCTGCTTGGGGAACTCTCCAAAAGCATCAAACCCTATGATTTTCCTGGAATAGGGGCTCTCAAGAACCTCACGGAAAGTTGCAAGACGGATAAGAGATGCCCCTTTATAAACTCCGCACTCTACCACATGTCCCGGCAAGTGAATGATAGATTTATAAAGCTCATACTGGGCCAGCATCTTGGGTATTCTCTTGGCGGGACTCGTCAGGTAAAAACCGTTTTCATAATCCCACATCTTTTCGGTTTCAAACCCAAAAAACGTTTCACTCATAATCTCTTAACTTTTAAATGTTTAAGTTATATCTCATAACGAGTTGCTTTTAAATTAGATATAGAAAGCTAATATAATAGACTCCTTTACCATTGCCTTTCAGTCAATTTCATTGGTATCAATCCTGGTAATACAGAATCTTTTATCCGGATCCAATACGGCTTTTTCATCCCGGGTTGTAAAAGCAAGCTTGCACCGATTTGCTCTCAGTATTTGAATCAAAGAGTTATCGTAGGCACCGAAAGGATAACTCATAACCCAATTATCGATATCTACACCCAGAGACCCGAGAAACTCCCGCGTTTTCGTAACCTCCCGCTCCTGCTCATGAACGTCCTGCTTGTTCATCCACTCATGGCTGTGGCCATGTCCGCCTATGTACATCCCGTTGCGTTTCATGCATTTCAGGTGCTCCTCCGTCAGATAAAGCTCATCTACAAAGATGTCCTCTCTGATGCCCACTATTTTATTAAAAAGCTCATCGATGACCCTGGTGCGTACCTCTGATGGAAGCTCCCGCTGAAGTACGCGTTTAAATTTTATAATATTAATCGGATCATATTTGTGCTCACGACTGCTGACTCTCTCGTAATAATCTTCGGGTTCGAGGAGGTCATACTCATTTTTGTACTTTCTTATGCAGGCAGTTAGCTCATGAATCAGTGAATTCGGGTCAGGGCTCGCAGCTAGTATAAAATGGACCTTATTTATATTGAGTGCCTTCCGTTCGGCTGCTGATCGCACTGGAGGGAAAAATACACCCTGGATCTTCTCCCGGCTCAGGATTGGAAAAACTTCTGTAAAATGCTCCATATATCCATCATCAAACGTTAGCAAAGCGGCATCTGACGGGAATGAACTATCTGAAGCGGGATCATCCAAATACTCCATGCACTCCTCTATGGTTACAAATGTACATCGATCCTGAAGCAAATTGAGCTGTCGTTTAAAATCACGTATTTCCAGCCCTTTTATTTCCGGATACCGGCTTGCAGAAAAATTACGGATGTAGTGATACATCACCACGGTAATCTCTTTATAGTCAGACATTGTAAAATCATTCTGTGGAATGAGAAAAAAACAGATGAAAAAATCTGTTGCGTATTTTACGTAAAATTAATGTGAATTCAGATGCAGTTAAAAATTATTAACTTGAATCAGGCCTCTTTTCTGCTGATCATAAGATCATTCGGGATATTCACCGGGAATTCAGACGGAAACTATCAAACTGATAAAATCATCTGCAGGATGCACCTCGTGAAAACGGCTAATATTCTACTAAGAGGATAACCTGAGTAGAAAAAAATTCAAAGCCAAATAATAAATTTTTGTGGATCATTCGAGCCAGTATCTGTGCTGAGGACGGTTTCTGTGCCATGCATTTGTACGCGAACCTGCCATTTGTTTCAGCATAATTTTTCGGTCTAAACTCTACAACATTTTTATGAGAAAAATTGCTTTTTTAACAGGGTCAAGAGGAGAATGGGGCTACATACGCCCAATTATCAAGCGAATCGCCGGAGACCCTGACATGGACTACCAGATTCTGGCTACACACATGCAGCTGCTGCCTGAATTTGGAATGGCAGTAAATGAAATTGAACGTGACGGATTTGAGGTTCATGAGCGACTCTATATGACGCTGGACGGTTACACGAACCAGACAATGACCAAATCTCTTGGCTTGCTACTTATTGAACTGACAACTTCACTAACACGCCTTAAACCGGATTTACTGGTTCTTGCAGGCGACCGTGGCGAGCAGCTGATGGGGGCCATTGCCGGCGGCCATCTCGGAATACCCTGTGCCCATATACAGGCTGGTGAGCTATCAGGAAATATTGACGGGATTGTCAGACACTCAATCACTAAACTTGTCCATCTTCATTTTGCTGCAAATAAAGAGTTCGCCGAACGGGTAATAAAAATGGGGGAACAGGATTTCAGAGTGTACAACGTGGGTGCACCGCAGCTGGATGAGTTGCTTAACGGGGACTTCACCCTGGAGGATGAGCTGAATGACCGCTTCAACCTTGACAAAGATGAAGAAGTTATCCTGGCCGTACAGCATCCTGTTACCGAAGAGGAGGAATTAGCCGCACTTCATATACAGGAAACCGTCAAGGCCCTGAAAGAATACGGTGGAAAAACGATTATGATCTATCCCAATGCGGATGGCGGTAGTGCCGAGGTCAGAAAAGCTCTCCAAAAGCTAAAGGGAACCAATATTCAATTATTCAGAAACCTGGCCCGGAGGGATTACCTGGGGTTAATGCGGAGAGCCAGCCTGATTGTGGGCAACTCGAGCAGTGGGGTTCTAGAAGCCCCTACATTCGGACTTGCCTGCCTTAATATAGGAAGACGGCAAAATGGCCGGCCTCAGGCTGACAACGTTCTGAATATAGAAAAATACACTAGTCAGGATATCCTGAATGGAATGCACACTGCTCTCTCAAACAATTTCCAAAAACGTGCTGCAGCCTCAGTGAATCCTTATGGTGACGGCCGCAGTTCTGAAAAGATCTATAAGATTCTGAAAGAAATTCCTTTAGACTCCAAACTCCTAAACAAAGAGATGGCCTACTGATTATGTCAGACTCATTTACCCAGTTTACCATACATAAAAACTCCACACTGAAAGAAGCTTTGCTTCAGATGACCTCAACACACCGGGGTATTTTGCTGGTCACGGATTCGGAATCCAACCTTATTGGTGTTATAGCTGATGGGGATGTTCGCAGGGCCCTTCTTGATGATGTTTCTCTGAATATTCCAATCACACAGGTCATGAACCTTAACCCGGTAGTTGCAACCTCAAAATATCAAGCAGAGAAAATGCTTGAAAAAAATCCCTACCTCATTGTTGTACCTGTGGTTAATGAGGAAGGGAAATTGTCCGGTCTTTTATCCGCACTTAACGGCGATAATTTTTATCCCTCCCCTGAATTGGAAGCAGGAGAGAGCAATATCTTCCGGGAAGAAAAAGACAAAGTAAAATATCTTGCCATCATACCTGCTAGGGGAGGCTCCAAAAGAATACCCGGTAAAAACCTTTCGAAAATAGGTCCGGATTCACTTCTAGCGCTGGCTATTAAATCTGCACAGGAATCTTCCTCAATTGATGAAGTTATCGTCAGCACCGATAGCAGGGAAATAGCATCAGAGGCTGAAAGAAATGGAGTGAAGGTCCCATGGATGAGGCCGGAATCCATTTCAGGCGATGAGGCACGCACGGTGGATGTAATGCTGCACGCTCTCGATACTTTTGTTGAAACCAATGGCTACCGCCCCGATCACGTCGTGCTTCTGGAGCCGACAGCCCCCCTTCGTTCAAGTGAACTGATTGACAGAGCTGTGCAGCAATTTGAACATTCAAAGGAAGCCGATAGCCTTGTCTCAGTAAATAAAATAAGGCATATCTATCATCCCGAGGAGATTCTCACTTCTGATGACCACGGTTACCTTACACCCTATCTAAGCAACAGAACATTTGATTCAAGAAAAGGCAGAAAGGAACAGGAACCCGTCTACATTCAGAATGGCCTGATTTACATTACCAATGGCAGGACTCTGGCTGAAGACAAAAGCATATATGGTAATAAGGTTTTAAAATTTGAGACGGACGATACCCTTTTTGCCGACATTGATGAGCCTGAAGATCTCGAAATCGCGAGACTCAAGTACAAAAATCTTTCAAAATAAATTTTACTATACCTGAAATATGAAAACACTTAAGATTGCTGATAAAAAGATCGGCGGAGATCACAGATGCTTTATTATTGCCGAGGCCTGCGATAATCACCTGGGTGACATGGATACCGCGAAAGAGATGGCACGGCAGTCGAAGCTTGCCGGGGCCGACGCCGTAAAATATCAGCATCATCTGCCGGATGAAGAGATGCTGAGAGACGGCGTGCCAATGAGTGACAATTTCAACATGCCGCTCTATGAGTTTCTGCAGCTTTACGCGCTTTCCCTTGAACAGCATCGTGAACTTAAGGAGTACTGTGATGAGATTGGAATTCTTTATATGTGCACTCCTTTCAGCAAAAGAGCTGCACTGGAGATCAATGATCTTGTTCCGGCTTTCAAGATCGGTTCTGGCGAACTGACCGATATACCAACACTGAAAGTAATCGCCAAACTTGGAAAACCGATGATTCTTTCCACGGGAATGAGCCTGATGAAGGAAATAGATGAAACAGTAGAAGCCCTTAGTCTTATTACGGATCAATTTGCACTAATGAACTGTACCTCTGAATATCCGCCAAAGTACGAAGACCTGAACCTCGGAGTTATTCGGGAACTGAAGGATCGTTATGGAGTACCTGTCGGCCACTCCGATCACTCTCCGGATATATACTCCTGCTTCGGGGCCGTATCTCTTGGCGCAAAGCTGATTGAAAAACATCTGATTCTCGACAAAAAACAACCCGGGCCCGACCAAAGTGTTTCTATAGAACCCCATGAGTTATACCAGCTTGTAGACGGTATCCGCAAAATCGAAGCGGCAATGGGCAGTGAGAAAAGAATTAATGAACTGGAAAAACCCATCCGTACCTGGGCCCGGCGCAGTATCGTAACGCTGAAGGATATTCCTGGGGGCACAACTTTAACGGAAGATCTTATCTGGACAAAACGGCCGGGAACCGGCGTGGAAGCGAAACACCTCGACAAGTTTATCGGGAAAAAAACGAAGCACGACCTCGAAAAAGATTACCTCATTCAGTGGGATGATATCGGATAAAGGCTACATATGAATCAACCATCAGGGAGCGATGTCTTAAACATCGCCATTTTGAAATCAACTGATTTTTAATCATAATTTTACAATTTTCAATTAATGAAAAAATTACTTGCCGGTTTCACGATTCTCTTTCTCCTTATTACAACTCTCATACTAGGATGGGACAAATACCAGGAAAGACAGCACAGAATCAGTCAGCAAGCTAGTGAGAATGACAGAGCCCCGAAGTATTCAGTTCCTGTAGAAAAGCAATGGAGAGGTGAATTTGCTCTAGATAACGGTGTCACATTATCAAACAACTTCGATGGTGCCCGGTTGAACGGAGCAATTTCAACACATGATTCTCTCATTACGGTGCTGATTACGCCCGAAAATACCCCTGTTAAATCCAATCCATGGTACGCATTTAAAATATGGTCTGAAGAGCAGAAAGATATCTATATAAAATTTACCTATCCTGAAGGAATAACTCATCGATACTACCCTAAAATCAGTTCCGATGGAACTAACTGGAAAGACCTCCAAATCGACAATTTTATAAATTATTCCAGAGAGGGTTCCAATTTAGAAACGGGTGATATGCCAAGAGAAGCACTGATACGGTTAAGTACAGGGCCCGACACTCTCTGGGTTGCCGCCAACAAAGTTGTTTCAACCAATGACGTTGAAGGGTGGCTGGACTCACTATCGGGCAAACCGTTTATTAATATTGACGTGATTGGAGAAAGTCATCAAAAAAAGCCCATTTATACTGTCGAAATTGAAAATGAGCAGGCCGACAAAAATATCATAATACTTACCCGTCAGTATCCGTCTATGTCTGTAGGATATCTTGCGATGCAGTCTTTTATCGAGCAGATAACAGCAGATAACGAAACCGCAGAGGATTTCAGATCGGAGTATAATGTTTACTTATTCCCTCACATCAATCCCGACGGAGCCGACCATGGGCACTGGAGCCATAATATGGGGGGCGTAAATTTAACTGAAGACTGGGGCAACTCGATGCAGCCCGAAATCAAAGCAATTAAAGCATATATCGATTCCATGGCGACTTTATCAGGTAATGATTTCTACCTGAATATCGATTTCCGCTCCAACCGCGAAAGTATTCTTTATGTTTACAATGCTGATACAGGAAGTAGCATGAAAGGGGAAACAATGACTATAGCCGAATCAGTGACCGGTTACCTGCCCGATTATTCTCCTGCCATTAAGACCAGAAGTACCGATGATTACATTCTTATTGCAGAGGACTATTTCTATAAAAATTACGGGATGGAATCTCTGGTCGTTATCATTGACGAAGATTCATCATATGATCTGGTTGAAGAAAAAGGCAAGGCGCTCGCGGCTTCTGTTATGGAGCACTTAATGACTTTGTAAGCCTGGTTGTTTCGGTTAACAAAGACTACTTCGTATATTTAAATGAAGGAACGGGATCGATTAAGATTTCTCCTGACTTTCGCAATCTTCATGCGGCACCATTTTGGTCATTGATTATGAACGACGTACGGTTATAAAACGTGGTATTTGAGTGTCCCGCATCTACAAAATAGATTTTTGGGGCATGATTTTACACAAATAATCAATAAAAGTAAACGCCTTGGTGGCAGCTGAGGCTGTTGGTCAGAAAAACGCCTAAAATTTCAGTGAAACCGTGAAAACAGCTCCCTGAGCTACACCCAGAGTATTCCACTTCATATCGCTCCACAGTGGTTCCCCTTTTTTTAAGAGTCTGTCATATATCAATTCTTTTGATGCACCCATAGCAAGGCTAATAACTGCAGATTTCCATACAGAATCAGTTATCATATAGCTTCCCATATAAGTGATAGTGCTGAGCATATAGTGGTTTTTATGGTAGCCTTCAATGTCTTTACTATATATGACGGCAACCACAGGAGAAAGAGTGGCCAATTGCAATGTCTCCTTATATTGGGCTTTCGCCGTATTTATCTCTAGACCAAATATAATAATTAATAGCGTGACGTATTTCATGGTATCATATGTGTAAAGTGGAACCTATTTAAAATGCCTGTCTTTTTTTACTACCCGATGCCTCCCTGGTCCTAGGCGCCACATAGCGGTCTATCGGTCAGTCATTGCATGTCTATAAAAACTGAATATGACTTTCTATTCATTAATCGATTCCAACCATAATATTGTGTAATTGGAGACAGTCATGCTATGGTTCAATCAAAGCATAAATCAAAGAACAGCATCAATTGAATAGACATGCCATGTTTAAGCCTCCACCCCATACTCTTCAACATAATATCGATACGCTTTCTCCAACCCCTCCTTAAAAAGAACTTCAGGCTGATATCCCAGCAGACGCTGAGCCTTGCTGATATCAGCAAGGGAGTGCTTTACGTCGCCCGGACGTGGGGGGCCGTAGTTTACGTCAATTGATTTACCGCTGACATCCTCGAGAATCTCAACCATCTCGTTGAGATTGGTTCGCTCGTTACACGCAATGTTATAAATCTCATTCAGAGCTTCACTGCTTTCAGTGAACAGTGCTTTGTCGTTAGCCTGAACAGCATTTGTGACATATGTAAAGTCACGGCTGTTTTTGCCGTCGCCATTAATAGTTGGTGCTGTTCCGTCAATGTATGCCTTGCAAAAAATGGGAATCACAGCAGCGTATGGGTTATCCGGATTCTGGCGTGTTCCAAAAATATTGAAGTAGCGAAGGCCCACGAAATTCAGACCATAGGTGTTAGCAAACACATCCGCGTACTGCTCAATAGAAAGTTTGCTCACTGCATACGGGCTCAACGGCTTTCCGATCCGGTCTTCCACTTTTGGAAGCTCCTTGCTGTCGCCATACGTACTGGAGCTACAGGCCAGGACAATTCTTTCTATTCCCTTTTCCACGGCCGCATGCATCATGTTCACCGTGCCCAGAATATTCACTTCAGTCGTCCGCATCGGGTTTTCAATTGACCGGGGAACCGACCCCAGCGCTGCCTGATGCGTGATTTTATCGATACCCTCGCAGGCATCCAGACAGGTCTGGTAGTTACAAATATCCCCCTTTATGAATTCAAATTTGGAGTGGTCTTCGAACTCCCGGATGTTATCGTAATAGCCGTTGCTCAGATCGTCCAGAACACGGACAAGCTCAACTTTATCATCAGATAAAAAATGCTCGACAAGGTTACTGCCAATGAACCCCGCTCCGCCTGTAATTAACAGTTTCATGCGAATCTTCTATTTATGCCTGTATAATTTCCACTTCTACTCGCCCTGTGGAATTGAGCTCCATTCCACGGGGTGAACCCCGCACCACCCGTAATTAATAATTTCATTAATTATAAGTGTAAATATTCGTTTAATCTGAAATTAGGACCTTCAAGAGTGCGATCCGTCAGCTGACGGAGAGCTCCTTGCAGCGTCCGGTTTTTCGTTGAATCGTTGAATCGTTGAATCGTTGAATCGTTGAATCGTTGAATCGTTGAATCGTTGAATCGTTGAATCGTTGAATCGTTGAATCGTTGAATCGTAAGATTTTTAAACTGACTCTAAATTCCTAATCCTACCTCTGGATTTCTCGACAGTTTACCAATTCGACAGTTCCACAATTCAACAGTTTAACATCACGCAAAGCGTGATCCTCAACAATTAAACACTACGCGAAGCGCATTACCTCACTTTCCCTTCGCCATTAATACTATCCAGCAGTGATTTATGATCCGCCTTTACCATATCCTCGACAAGGGCCTCAATATCATACTCAAATTTCCAGCCAAGCTTTTCCTGAGCCTTCGTGGGGTCTCCAAGAAGCAGGTCTACCTCTGTAGGCCGGAAATACTGCGGGTCTACTTCTATGACCGGCTTGCCTGTCTCTTTATTAATTCCTTTTTCATTCACGCCTTTCCCCTGCCACTCCAGTTCGATTCCGGCATGTTTGAACGCCATCTCACAAAATTTGCGCACTGACGTTGTTTCACCTGTTGCCAGGACGAAATCATCAGGCTCTTCCTGTTGCATCATCAGCCACATACCATAGACGTAATCTTTGGCATGGCCCCAGTCACGCTCGGCATTGAGATTGCCGAGGAATGTCTTTTCCTGGATCCCTTCAGCTATTCTAACAGCTGCACGGGTTATTTTCCGGGTTACGAACGTTTCACCACGGCGCGGCGATTCATGATTAAAAAGAATACCGTTTGTTGCATAGATATTATATGCCTCCCGATAATTCACTGTAATCCAATAGGCGTATAATTTCGCTACGCCGTAAGGTGACCGGGGATAAAATGGCGTGGTTTCGCTCTGCGGCGTCTCCTGGATTTTGCCGTACAGCTCAGACGTCGACGCCTGGTAAAACTTGGTCTTTTTCTCCATTCCAAGAATTCGGACCGCTTCCAACAGACGCATGGCACCCAATGCATCCACATCTGCAGTGTATTCCGGAGAATCAAACGAGACCTGAACATGACTTTGAGCGGCAAGATTATAAATCTCATCCGGCTGGGTTTCCTGAATAATCCTGATAAGGTTTGTGGAGTCTGTTAAATCACCATAATGAAGGTGAAAAGGAAGTCCCTTGAAATGGGGATCCGTATAAAGATGGTCAATCCGCTCTGTGTTAAACTGGCTCGATCGTCGCTTTATACCGTGTACTTCATATCCTTTCTCAAGTAACAGTTCAGCCAGGTATGAACCATCCTGACCCGTGATTCCCGTGATAAGCGCCGTTTTTTTCTTTGTGCTCAATGTGTTCGTCTTTTTTTTAATATGTTGGATGCTTGATTTTTATCGGCTCAAAGGTCCGAAAAACTAAATAGAAATGACAATGATAACATAATTACCGGACATCTTTTTTTGTTTCTTCAGCCACTCTTAAACCAATCTAAATCCTCTTTCAGAGGCAGTGTTACTGGCCCACCTCAGCTGAGTATATGACAGAAGTACCAATCAAATTGATGGATCAGTTAAGTTAGCCACTAAGGCGCGAAGACCCGAAGTATCACGAAGAGTACTTGATTGATATTATCAAACTTCGTTTACCTTTGCGTCTTAGTGTCCTCGTGGCAAAAAATGACTGGCTGATATCTGTGATTATCGGTTTCTTAAAACTCAGTAAAAGGATACCTATCATATAGTAAAAAAAACCGATGAACACCCCTATGTATCTTCCCGTAATATGGGAGAGTTAATATGATACATTATCAGGATTCTTATTCCAGGTTCAAATATTACTTATGCCCTAAATTTTCACCTCTTTGATATCGTCAATATTCTCAAGGAACCATTCATACGTCATCCGGATCCCCTCTTCGAGCTCAATACTGTATTCCCACCCTTCTTCTTTCATTCGGTTCACATCCATCAGTTTTCTTGGTGTTCCGTCTGGTTTGCCTGTATCCCATTCGACATCTCCATCGTGCCCAACAATATTCTGTATAAGCTCTGCCAGATGTTTGATCGTAATATCCTTTCCCGTGCCCACATTGTACAGGTCGTACTCCATCCTGTTTGTCAGGCTAAAATAGACTGCATCGGCTACATCATCTACATGAAGAAATTCTCTCATCGGTGAGCCGGACCCCCACAATGTCACCGGTTTATGGCCGGCTTCTTTGGCATCATGAAATTTACGAATCATCGCCGGAAGAACATGAGATGTTTCCAGGTCAAAATTATCATTTGGGCCGTAAAGATTGGTTGGCATCAGTGACACATAATCCCGGTCATATTGTTCACGCAATGCTTCTACCATTTTTACGCCCGCAATCTTTGCAATTGCATACCACTGGTTTGTGGGTTCAAGTGAGCCGGTCAGGAGTGACTCCTCTTGCATGGGCTGATTAGCGTGTTTTGGATAGATACAGGAACTGCCCAAAAAGATCAGGCGCTTCACGTCATGTTGATGAGCAGCTGCGATCAGGTTGTTCTGTATCTCCAGATTCTCATACAAAAACTGCCAGGGATAATCCCGGTTCGCCATTATGCCGCCAACACGGGCAGCTGCATCCACAACAAAGTCGGGTTTTTCATCCTCAAAAAACTGTTTTACAGCCGGCTGATCTTTAAGATCGAGCTCTGAACTCTTCCGATACACTAAATTTTGATATCCCTCGCGTTCCAGCTTTCGAACCACCGCTGAACCAACCATTCCACGATGACCGGCGATATAAATTTTTGACTTTTTATCCATAGTCGACTTAAGTATTACCTTGCATTATCTGTTCTATTGTCATTTTGTTGGGGGATAGAGCTGTCAAATATTATTCCTGCCCACTAAAAAAGATATAGAGATAAAAGAAATATGAAGATACAGACACGGAATTTAAGTGCAAAACGGCGTCCATAAGAGGAAATCAGGAAAGAATTGTAGAAAGAGTCAGCAACCGTATAGAAACATTAAACCAAAAATATCTCCAACATCATTTAAATGCGTTGGCATTCTCAGTTCTCCACCAGTTCAACAATTCCACAGTTTACCAAACTCACGCCGTGTGATGTACAATCACAGAATCACCCATTCAGAAATTTAATCTCCCCGCAGTCGCTCTATAAGTAGTATTGATGTCGCCAGGGTGCCCAAAATAGGAGCAATCACCCTCACATAATCCGTAAACGTGGGAACCCTGCTGATCTTTAAAGTAACGATATCGTTGTTCTGAAGATCAAACTCGAACAGTTCAATAGGTTCGGGGTCACGATTCCGGTATCGGAAAAAAGCAACTTCCACCACACGTTCTGTATTATCGAATCGCGATACTTTTACCTCAATCATTTGTTCTTGGGCACCGACAGAGCCATCCCTCCGATCCCTCAGCTGAGTATATCCAAGGCTGAAGGAGATCAGGTCGGGTAAGTTTGTACCTTCCGGAACCAGATATCTTCCGCTGCTGCTTACGTCTCCCCAAACATTAACGGAATCGACGAGCTGTCCCATTTCTGCGATACGGATATAACGATCACCGGTACCTTCGGGAAACTGCGCCTGCGCCACTGATACCGTTAGAACTGCGAAAAGTAGTAGTGTTGTCGCAAATACTTTATACATGTAAAGAATTATAGATTTTTGAAAAATAGGATAGACAACTTATTTAGCTGCATCAATTATCGACAAACCTACTTTAAAATTAAGTACTTCTCAATGAGACGATTTTTTCTTCTCATTTTACGTAGGATTCATAATCAGTATAAACTGATTTATAGTATCCTGCTCCGTAATCACCACCTGCTTCTTTTCTGTGGTCAAATCCGTTTAGTACAATTCCGCTGACGTTGGCATTAATTCTTTCAAGCTCTTCAATTGTTTTCAAAAATACCCCGCGGTTGGTTTTTCGATATTTTGTTACAACTAACGTAACGTTTGCATGTTTCAAAAGGGTGGTTGAATCACTAATAATACCGAAGGGAGGCGTATCAAGTATAATAACATCAAACACATCCTCCATTTTCTTGAGAAACTGTTTAAACTCTTTACTGCTCACTATGCTTTCGGGACGATCCGATTTAGTACCTGATGAAACGACTTTCAGATATCCCATATCGGTATCCTGCAAAAGTTTCTGAACAGGAAGCTTACCTTTCAGGTAATCGGTGAGTCCCTGCTCATTTGATAAGCCAAAATAGGTATGCAGTTTAGGCCTCCGAAAATCGGTGTCAATAACCAGTGTTTTATAACCTTCTTCAGCAAAAGCTATTCCAAGATTCGAAACAACTGTAGACTTTCCATCACCTTTTTCGGGACTTGTGAGGGCTATTGTTTTAGGCGGCTGATCTCCATGCTGGTAAATAATATTGTTTTTGAGACGCCTTATCGCCTCGGAGGCTACATGTGATCGATCCCTTAACAGAACCAGCTCTTCTGGAATATCTCCACTCCCTTTTTTGAATGCTTTCCTGTTTCTTTTAGACACCTTATCAAGTACAGGAACAGCCGCCAACATAGGCAGGCTTGTCATCTTGAGTTCATCAACACTTCTAATAGTGTTATCGAAGAACTCTCTTACTGCGATAAATCCTGCAGACAGAACCCCGCCTATCATGACACCGAGAATCAGCAATATTTTCTTATTTGGACTTACAGGAGAGCCGGGGACCTGTCCTGTATCAAGAATTCTTCCGAAGCCAAACTGGGATTGTTTCAGGACAGACATGTCTGCGAATTGTCTCGATACACTCAGGTACAACTCTTCGTTGATTCGGACATCGCGCTGGAGTTTCGTCAGCTGCATCATTCCATCCGGTAAATTATCAAACTCCCGATCCACCTCTTCTTTTCTCTCACGCAAGGCTTCTGCTCGTGATTCATACTGGTTTTTTTGAATCCTCAACTCAGTCAAGCGTGCCTGGGTGGTCGCAATCATTCCAGCTCTTTCTTCATTATCCATACCAAGATATTGATCATCTTCGGTGAACAGCTCATCCGACATATTGGTGATTTCTTCTTTCAAGCGCGTTATTTCTTCATCCAGTAATTTTAATCTTGGAGGAGTTTGTTCACGGTCACGTACGTTTGGATTTCGGGTCAATATCATCGTTCGCTCCATCTCGTACTGAGCCAGTTGCTCCTGTGAATTCCTGATCCTCGGACCCAGTGCTTCCGCGAACTGTTCAGACAGGCCGGGGCGAATTTGCTCCATCTGAGCCTCAAGCTGCTCAATTGTCCGGTTGACAGTCTCAAGTTCCAGCTCCAGTCGCTGCAGTTCAGCCTCTACACCCGCCTGTTCGGATACCAATCCTGAAGCCTGTTCATCAACCCTTACAATACCGGTTGTATCCATAAAGCGCTTAAGGGCCTGCTCCGATTCCTCAAGCTTCTGTTTGATATCTTCCTTCTCCTGTTCCAGGAACTCGGCGGTTGATTCTGCCGCCTGCCGGTTTTGCAGCGTTGATCTGTCGACATAAATTTCCATCGCCTCGTTAACTATGTGAGCCGCCTCCTGTGGAGATGAACTCTGATAGCTTATTTCTACAATCTCTGCATCGCGCTCCGGAAGAGCAGCCGACAAATTTCTTCTGACCCTGGCTGAAACCGTATTTTCATCTGCCCGCGTAACGTTCTCCTTCTCGTCGATATTCCATAGGACAGGAAACTCATCAATATATCCGGGATTCTGATCCATTACTTTTTTGGCAACCTGTCGTGAAAATGCACGTGACTGAATCACCTGAAGCTCGTTTGCAAGCGTAGAGCTCGTCCCCATTCCGGTGGTTTGAGAGATGATCCGGGAAAGTTCATCATCAGCGCCGCCTCCCGCACTGATCATCAAGGTACCTTTGCTTTCGTACGTGGGCGTAATGGTATCGGCATAAAACCAGGCACCAGTCCCACCGGCAATGACCAATAAAATAACGATCCACTTGTATCGGAAAAGCAAATTCAGAAGTTTCTTAGGGTCAAGACTGTCCTGCCCTTGTTGTTCCGAACGGGGTATGCTAAAGGTGGTTAACTGATTTTGCCCACCTTGGTGGTGCCCGTTATGATATTTTTGTATTGAGTCAGACATGTTTTAAAACCTCTTTAATTTTTTTACTCTCGAAACCGTACATATGCATTCTGAAGTTTCTATTGCACAGATGATACTCTTATGCTTAGAAAAAAAACAGTGCTTTAAGGAGAATTAGTAATCTTTAATCGCTTATACCCACTAGTTAACATTCTCTATTAAGAATTTGATCCAAACAAGAATTTAGAATCAATTTGCATATAAATATAACTAACATTTTAGCTTAAATTATGTTATATCAAATTAATGATTCTGCAAAGAAATTAAACAGGTTTAATTTAGCTCTTTTAATATCCCATATAGATAGTACTTCAATCAATATTTACCAATTGATATAGGTATAATTTTCTTATTTCTGTCGTTACCCCGCCAAACTTTTTTTCCTGCTGCCTTTCCGGTCATTTTATTAAAGCACACTAATTTTAGTCACGATTCCATTTATGTATCATGAATTGAGCAAATCGCTTTAAGAGTGCAATTAATAAAAAATAAAGAGTAATAACTATGGAATTAAGAACTACGGGTTTCAAAATTTTACTGAGCTTCATATGTATTGGGGTCATCTTCATCAGTGCTTGTCAAACTGACATAAACACCTCTTTTGAGGAGTCTGTAGAACCATATCTGGAACTGGAAGCAATCGATAATAGCGGAAATACCGTCATTACAGTCAACCGGGGTGACGTAAGCGGCTTAGACAGCTACTTCGCCTTCAATCTGAACAATACACCAGATCATGGATTGGTTCGGGCAGGACTCACTGAGGGATGGTGCTTAGAGTGGAATAAAGCGATTGCGCAGAATAATGATACGCATGGTGGTGTAGCGATGTATTCAACAGAAGGCAGCAGCACATGGAAACCGGCAAATTATTTGATGACTATTCGTAAAGAGCTACAGGCTGAGGACCCCGCTCTTACCTATCGTGAAATTCAGGTTGCTCTCTGGTCACTTATTGAGACGCCTGCGTTTAATCTTGACGAAGCACTGGCTAATGGCACAATGCCATCAAGGATGTTGTTGAATGGAGAACCGATTTTCGATGTACAAAAAGTCAGGTCAATAACCAACCGCGTAAGGCAAGAAGTTTCGGATTTTACTTATTCACCTGACAAACCTTTTCTTGTTTTCGCAAGAACTGACGATGGTCAGCAAAACGGTGGAATTGTAACATGTTCAGCCGAAACAGCCTGGGCAGACGGTACACGTTTTAACCAACAGGGCGGTAATTGGGCGACTTATACAAGTTATAATGGCATTGAGAAAACTATTACTCTATATGCGGGTCAGACAATCGATATCGGAACAGTGACATTTAAGCCTGAGAATGGGAATGTGAAAATCACGATTGAGCTTAATCAGTATGGAGAATTTCAAAACGTGCAAGAAAACGTAAAAATCCAGGACTATTCCACAGCACCTTCCGGAAATCCTCAGATAGGTCAGTTCGATCATAAGGGCACCGCTGGTGGAAAATCTTTCAGCACTACTGTGCCTTCTAATAGCTTTTATGCGGTTCATGTAGATGCCAAGGGCTGTGAATAATCGTATTTCATACAGCCGATTACATTTATCTTACTATAATACACCTCTTTATTAATAGAAGTCGTCAGGAGCAAACCTGGCGACTTTTATTTTTTTTTGATTTACTACAAGTGTAATTAGTCGCTCCTTAAGAACTCAAAATGTATCCACCCGACCAACTACATGTTGAATGGAGCTGACCGGTTTGCTATGGCTGGCTGAAGTTCTGAGGGTAGAGAGATCGCACGTCGTTGTATTTGGTCTGCAGGATGTTAGCCAGTACATGGGTGAGCCATTGGGTTGGGTTCACTCCGTGTAGTTTACATGTCCCCAGCAGGGAATAGACCATGGCGGCCCGCCGGGCCCCTTTGTGTGAGCCAGCGAACAGGTAGTTTTTTCTCCCCAGCGCCAGCGGGCGGATGGTATTCTCCACCAGATTGTTGTCTATTTCCAGCAGCCCGTCATTCAGATACGCGCTGAGTTTATCCCACCGGTTGATTGTGTACGCCATGGCCTTGCTAATCTGGCTTTTGGGCAGTACGGTCAGAACCTCCGCGTGAATCCACGCTCCCAGCGTATTGATGATGGGAAGCGACTGCTCCAGGCGCAGGTCTTTGCGCTCGTCGGGTGACAACCCATCCTCGCGGGCCTGCTGCTCGGTCGCATACCTCAAAATGACTTGTTTTTGGCCTGAACCAATATGGTACGAACAGGCAAAATGTAACAATTTTTCCCCATCTCTGACCCACTGCTCCATCCATTTCTTTAAATTTCATCCGGCTGCGGCCAAATGTGCGTTGATTTGGGGAGATTCCTCTCCGAGCAGATAGTTCTGTCCCAGTCAATGGTCGGTTTTCAGGTGTACGATAAGCGGCTCAATGCCGGCCCTGCGCCGAAACCGCCGGCGCATCCGCCTCTTCTTGGCAGATCTAACGCTTGCTTTGGCCTTCGTCGGAATGGTGATTTTTACACTAACGCTCCTTTTACGCCGCGGTCATAGATGACTTCTTTGGGCAGCGGACGCTGATCAGAGACAACCTGCTCGAGCAACGATTCGATCGTCTTGGATGGAGTCGTGAGGATTGCCCTCAAAAGACCTGATGGCCAGAACGGCCCGTCTGGTAGGATGCGTTAACAACCCTATCTTTTTGCCAAACTCGTATTTCTTACGGGCCTTGCCCTTTGCAATGCAGGCGGTGAACGGCTTGTGCAGACTTTAGACCTTATCAGACTCTGATCGCTGCTGAGTGATTGCCCATCAGTACAGCTCTTTTGGCAGTTTGTAGACGGCGAGCTGCTCGGCGGTTAGTTTACATTTAAATTCCCGCAGCAGTCGCTTGGCGATGGCACGCAACTTCTTTCGGTCTCGTTTGGCCTTTTTGCGTTGCCAGTGGTGATGCCAAAGTGACTGTCGCGTAGCAATTGCTTGCTTACACGGACGTAGCTCTGGCGCTGATGCACATCCTCAGCGCGTGCAATTCGATTGCAGTGATCAATCACTTTCTTGGGCAATTTGGCATCGGCAGGTAACGTCACATCGTTCTCAAGTACCGTAGCGTCCAACAATGCCTGGTTGACCCGGCCATCCAATTTGTGGATGGCGACTAAATAGTAGAAAATGGTAGCAATTCCATCGCTGGCAATACGCTTGCGAAAATGAACAAATCCGCTGAGATCACAGGGAATTGTGTGTTAGAAAAAGACTTCTCCGCAAATATACTGCCCCTAACGGATGGCTTTGCCGCATGTAAGGATTCATCACCCAGTCTTTAGCCAGGGTCTCATCACCGTAGTCTAAGATCCGCTTGAGCAGCAGGCACCCGATAATAAAGCGAATTGGTACGGTGGGTGACTCGGTGTGACTATAGTGGATGGTAAAGGCTTCCTGAAAATAGTCCTAATCAATGACGTCAGTAATTAAGGGTGGAAAATATCGCGTTGTCTTTTTTACCGCAGAAGTAACTGTCATTTTTTGCAAGGTTTTAGGCTGAAAAGGGTTGTTTTCTTGCAAAAATGAGACACCAAAAAATTATTTTCAACCTCTATAAAAAACTGATAATATTAACTTTATGCTATTATTCAGGGCCGACTAATTATTCACTATTCAGCGATGATGGAACAGGCTTTTTTCAACTCCTGATTTCATCCTCCACTATCATTTCCCTCTGTCGTCTACACCTGTTAGAGCAATTTAATTGATATTCCATATTTGCAATCCTTATTATTTGACGAAGAAATATACAACCCAGCTTTTAAACAACATATAATTTACAATCGAGATTTTAATGATGAATCAATTAAACACGTTACCTGCTTTTGCCGTCATTCTATCTTTTGCATTAATTTTTTCATCCTGCGGAAACCTTACCAGTAGTGACGGAGAATTATCTGACTCTCTTGAGCCTGTCGAAAATGTAACACCTATTTCAGGAGCCCAAAATTCGACACTTACCGTTAACAAGCACTCAACTGCATACTTTGAACTTGAGTTTCAAAATATTGAGGACAACGATGTATTTACTAACGGCCACACAGGCGATGGATGGTGCATCGACTGGAAGGTAGCGATAGATTCTAATAATGCCTCTTACACTAATATCCCCCTATACTCTACCTTCAATGTGGAAAAATGGAATCCTCTTAACTTTCTATTCAATATTAAAGATGATCTTATGGCAGCAGACCCTGAGTTAACTTACCGTGAAATCCAGCTTGTAGTATGGTCACTGCGTGGTTTTCCCGAATTCAATATAAATGAGATACCCCTTGAAAATTTACCGAGTCGAATGAAAGACGACGGAAAACCAAATTTCAGCTACGACAAAGTTGAAACTATTCTTCAAATAGTTGAGGAAGGCTACAAAGAATTTAACTTTACTGAGGGAACCAAATACGCTGTAATAGCTGAAACACCATCGGATGTGCAAACCGTTATAACTGTCGTTGAGTAATGTCGAATTTTTTATTCTAAAAAAAATCGCATTGCAAAAAAATCCACTCTGTAGACTATAAAGTGGATTTTTTTTAAATCTGTGATAGCCTTCCATGCTGAAACAGGGACCACGAGAGTTTAATGTTTCAATTACGAATAGTTTTTACATTTCAGAATACAAATTCGTCGGATTATACATAAGCTCATGATCTACAAATGGTTCATGAGAATCCAGCTTGCCCGAACTCCAAAGATCACAAATTGTCTCTATAATCCTGACAGAAGCTTTACCGTCCCACTTCTGTGGTGTTGTTCCCTTCTTCCAGTTGCCTCTCATGAGTTGCCTGAGGGCCGGCTTCACAGACTCAGGATTTGTTCCTATGAGTTCATTTGTCCCTTCGGTCACTGTCTCCGGCCGTTCTGTGTTATCCCTGAGAGTTAGACAGGGTATTTCGAGTACAGTTGTCTCTTCTGTGATACCTCCGGAATCAGTAATAACAGCGCGGGCGTGCTTTACCAGGTAGATGAATTCAAGATACCCCAGCGGTTCCGTATAGATGATATTACTTTGGGATATCCCCAAATCATCCAGAATATTCTTTGTCCGGGGGTGCACCGGAAATATGATCTTTTCTCCATTAACACCTTCGGCAATATTGTCAATCAGCTCTTTAAGTTTATTTTGCTCGTCTACATTTGCAGGCCGGTGCAGCGTCATTACAAAATATTGCCCTTCCTCCAGTGATTCTTCATCATACATTGAGGGCTTTTGAAGCTTTTCCAGGTTTCCCAGCAATGTGTCAATCATCGTATTGCCTACAAAAAAGATTCTATCGTCGTCTACTCCCTCATTACGCAGATTTTTATTTGCTATCTCTGAGGTGGTAAAGAAATAGTCAGTAATGCTGTCCGTAGCCAACCGGTTAATCTCTTCCGGCATCGTCATGTCGCCAGATCGAATTCCGCCTTCGACATGTGCCACACGAACTCCCATTTTTTTAGCAGTAATTGAGCATGCCATCGTAGATGTAACATCACCAACAACAATACAAAGGTCGGATATCTTAACCTTTAACACTTCTTCAAAGCGGGTCATGATTCTTCCCGTCTGCTCCGATTGTGTGCCGGACCCGGATTCGAGATTTATATGAGGCTCAGGTATGCCGAGTTGCTCAAAAAATGCACCACTCATGTTCTTATCATAGTGCTGCCCGGTATGGATAAGCCTGTATTCAAGATAGTTATCTGAATTTTTTTCTATGCCTGATGTATTATTTACCCGCTCAATCTCTTTTATAATTGGGGCAATCTTCATAAAATTGGGACGTGCGCCTGCTATGATGTCGATTAACATGTATATGTAGTTGTTGAATTCTAATTGGTCGTATTCTGTTATTATCGAATATTTTTTACTGATCTAAAATACCATTTGTTTTCACCTATAAAAAGAAACCAAAGCGGGATCGGAGATTGCTTTTTGGGTTCTACAGGAAAGTTTGTGGGTTGAAAGCAAAATCATTGAACAATCGCTCTGAACATGATAAAATAATAATTCAAAGAGTAGTCCATTGCT